>NZ_JAYGIF010000010.1:0-92346 GCF_034931345.1 Pseudanabaena sp. CCNP1317
ATTCAATTGTAAGTTCGATTTTTACTTTTGTGCCTTCTACACTTATTAACTTTGCCGACATTTTCTTTCTTGATCTCCTTCGTTATTCTTTCATTGTTCTACAATCTTCGTATTATGTCAAGGTCGCACCCCCACCCACAAGGCAAAGGGAAAAAGACAAAAGGAAGAAATGAGCGAATTTCGATGATTTCTTGCGATGGGGCATCATAATTTGGCAAGGAAAAAGTAGAAAGGAAAAAGTGAGCGAGTTTTGGGCTTTCGGGCGTGATTACATCCCAAACCCTACCATCCGCAAAGCCAATATATCACTAAATTTTCTTGTGTCCCCATCTCCCCAAATTTTTTAAACATTCACCAAAACAAGTAAAAAGTAAAAAGTAAAAAGTAAAAATTATCGTAGGGGCGCAGCATTACTGCCACCATTTAGGCATTTCACCACAACCTCCAAACGGTAATGCTGCGCCCAAACCCCACCACGCAGAGACAAGCGATCGGCGAGAGCAAAGAGGGTTTAGCATTTGCGAATTGAGATTTTTTGTGAGGAGTTTGAATATTGTGGCGCAAATGCTTAACCCCTACAGTTTTTTGCTGTTGTTGGCTGTTGGCGATCTATTATCACAATAAAAAAAATCTCGTAGGGGCGCAGTATTACCGCAACCATTTACGCATATCACCGCGATCGCTAAACGGTAATGTGCGCCAAACCCCCACAACGCAGCTACAATTTATCTATAAATAGCCTTCCTCTTTTAGATAAGAGCGCCCTGTAAATTACTCTCATCAAGAATTGCGCCCGTTGTATTTGCATCCCTCAAGTCAGTACCCCGTAAATCAGCACCCCGTAAATCAGCACATTGGAGATCTGCATACTGGAAATTAGCACCCCGCAAATCTGCACCCCTTAAATTTGAAGATTGGAAATTGGCATAGCTACAATTGCTCCCATTCAGAGCTACACCACTAAAATCCGCGTGCTGTAAGTCAGCTTCCACAAAATAAGCACCGCGCAGATTTAGACCAGCAAAATTACGTTGCCCAATTTTGTATTGATTGAGCAGAGTATTGGCATTGATCGTTACATAATTAGCGATCGCCTCTGTTCCAGAACGGAGTAGTGATGAGTTACGAACTTGCTCCATTTGGATTGTCTGGTTATAGTCTGAGCTAATAGAGAAGCGATCGCCTACTTCATCAATAATTCGTAATACGCCCACAATCTTGCCATGGGGATCGTGAACGAGAACAGTTGAGATACTCACATTTGTCCAACTTCCATCACGAAGTTGAAACGTCATCGGGAACTCATTAAGAGGATGCCCCGCTAACGTATCGAGAATGGCAGCTTGTAGTTCCAATGCTTGGGACTCAGGAATGCTAGGGACAGGATAACCAACGATAGTAGAAGTATTCCAAGCAAATAGTTTTTCGGCGGCTGAATTCCATAACAAAACTTTTCCTTCGGGACTGACAATATCAATTGATACAGGAACAGCCTTAATCACTGCGCGTAAAAGTTCATTAGTGCGTTGAAGGCTAGATTCTGCTTCCCCCCGTTCGCTAATGTCAATACAGACTCCATCAGCCAATACTGCGCCCGAATCCGTATGATAATATCGCGCAATGTTCTGTACCCACTTGACTTCACCAGAAATCGCGATCACACGAAATTCATGGCGAAAAGTAGCAAGTTTATCGAAGCCAGCCTTGATGAGTGCTTTGAATTGATCGACATCTTCAGGATGGATTAAGTCCAATAATTGATATGGAGAAGAAATCGCATATCTCGGTGAGATCCCGACTAAATCGATTAATCCATCACTGATAAATGGAATAGAAATTTTCCCTTCTTGTGAGATTGCTAGACGATAGAGAGTAGCGGGCATACTTGAGGCGATCGCTGCTAATCGAAGTTCACTTTCTTGAAGTGCTGTTTCTGTGCGCTTACGTTCCGTAATGTCACGAGAATTGATTACTAAACCTTGGACATTGGCATCTTGTAAAAGATTACAGCAAACTGATTCTAGATGAACCCAATCACCATTAATATGTTGATAACGCATCACAATTGGTATTGATACGGATAGAGTATCGACAGATTGAGTCAGAAAATCTTGAAAAATTGGTAAATCATCGGGATGGATAAACTGCACAAATTTTTTGCCAATCACATCTTCAGGTAAATACCCTAGAGTCTTAAATAATGCAGGACTACAATAGTGAATAGTCGTATCAATATCGAGAATATTCACTATATCTGAGGAATACTGCATCATCGCCCGTAGTTTTGCTTCGTTACGGATGAGGTTGCGAGAAATACGACGTTGCTCTTCTCTTTCTACCCGAATTTGGCGATCCATCAGGTTGAGTTTAGCGTTCATTTCGGCAACACGAATCTCTAAGCGCTGATGAGACTGCTGCAATTTATCAATTTCTTGTTTGCGTTGGGTAATGTCTTGAATCCACCAACGCATCCCAGTTACGCGCCCATCTAAGGGCGTGCGAATACTGATAATTGTAAAACTAGCGTCAAAGGGTTGCCCTGTCGGAAACTGCATCCGAAAGTCCAAACTCTTGATGTTTTGACCGCGTTGAAGTTGACCTAATAGTATCTGAAACTGCTCTTTGTAGGAAGGGTAGACAAAGTTTTCTAAGTTTTGACCAATTGGCTGTGACCCAAACATTAGTGTAGCGGCTCGGTTAGCTTCGGAAATGTCGCCATTAGCATCGGTGACAAAATAACCATCGGGGGCAAAATCAAATAGTTCGCGATACTTATCTAGTTCTCCCGCAAGCGATCGCTGACAAACTTCGAGTTCTATTAAGCTAGCTCGCAAAACATTAACGGCATCTTCTAAGTTGAGTTTTTTTGTCTCAATTTCCTCAGAAGATGCTTCGGATGAAGCTGCAATATGCTCTAGCTCATGCAGTTGCTGAATCGAGGTTGCGATCAATTCGAGGCAAAGGCGCATTCCCATAAAGCATCCATATTTTAGTCTGGCTAAGACTTATATAGTATAACAATGATAGCGAAAAGGGGCGCAAAGCGCCCCCATTTCGCTGTCGCTATGGAAGACATCTATAAATATTCATGCCCAAAATAGCAATACCCAAAAGTACAAAATGGCTATGCCGTTTTGTGCTTTTGCTAGAACTGATGTTACGTAGAACAAAGATCTCCATACTGTCTCTATATCATCTTAAAAGAGGATTTGGAGACCAAATCCCTACATAATTATCTTAAAAGAGGATTTGGAGACCAAATCCCTACATATTGGTAGTAGGGGCTTGGTCTCCAAGCCACATTCTCAGCATTCCACGTAACTTAAAAGAACGTCAGTTCGACGAAAGCGAAAAATGGTAAGAATTGCTTAGCGATTCTTACCATTTTTCGCCATTTGCATCGTGCGAAGCACGCCGCAAATGGCTATATCGAACTCACGTTAAAAGAGGATTTGGAGACCAAATCCCTACATATTGGTAGTAGGGGCTTGGTCTCCAAGCCCCATTATCAGCATTCCACGTAACATCAGTGATATAACTACCGATTACGGTTGTGATGTGAGTCTCCACGCTCAGATCTTACTGGTTGAGACACAGATTGAGAGGTGCTTTTGCCTGATTGACTTCTTGGTTGTGGCTTAGCAGGAGATTTACTAGCCCCAGACGAATTCGATGGTTTTGCAATTGGATTACGATCGCCATGTCCACCCCGTCGAGGCTGATGCTTTTGTCGCTGTCCAACTTGGATTGGTTCAGGCTTAGCGCGGGGATCAGGCTCGAAACCAGTAATGATTTCTTGAGGTAGCGATCGCTTGATCAGTTTCTCGATATCTGACAGAAACTTGCGCTCATCCACACATACGAGTGAAATAGCTTCACCCGCAGAGCCAGCACGTCCTGTGCGTCCGATCCGATGGACATAGTCCTCTGGCACATTTGGCAACTCGTAGTTAACCACATGGGGCAGTTCGCTAATATCCAAACCTCGTGCGGCGATATCCGTTGCAACTAAGACTTGCAAACTGCCATCTTTAAATTTGCCAAGGGCGCGAGTACGAGCGGCTTGGCTCTTATTGCCATGAATTGCCATCGCCACAATGTCATCTTGGTGCAATTGCTTGACTAGGCGATCGGCTCCATGTTTGGTGCGGGTAAACACCAATACCTGATACCAATTGTGAGTCTTGATTAAATGGGTGAGCAGATCCCGCTTGCGATCGCGATCGACAGGAAAGACTCTTTGCGTTACTAAATCGGCAGTAGCATTTTGGCTTGCCACTTCCACCATTACAGGCTGATTGAGCAAGGTATTAGCAAAGGCTTTAATCTCATTGGAGAAAGTTGCTGAAAACAAGAGATTTTGGCGTTGTTTTGGTAATAGTGCCAAGATTCGCTTGATATCCCGAATGAAGCCCATGTCCAACATGCGATCGGCTTCATCTAATACCAAGATTTCCACTTGCGACAAGTCTAATCGCCCCTGCTGCACATGGTCGAGCAAGCGTCCGGGGGTTGCCACCAAGATTTCGACACCACCTCTGAGGCGATTGATCTGGGGATTAATATTCACGCCACCATAGATCACCATTGAGGTTAAAGGTAGATGTTTGCCATAGGTCTGCACGCTTTCTTCAACTTGGGCGGCGAGTTCACGGGTGGGTGTGAGAATCAGGGCGCGGATCGGAATTTTCCCCGTAGCCGATCGCTTGACGACTTTCTGAGAAAGTAAATGTAAAATTGGCAGGGTGAATCCTGCGGTTTTGCCCGTACCAGTTTGAGCGCCCGCTAATAGATCGAGACCTGAGAGGACGACGGGGATCGCTTGTGACTGAATTGGTGTGGGATTGGTATAACCGCGAGATGCGACAGCACGGACAATTTGCTCAGACAAACCTAATGCTGAGAAACCCTGTGCTGAGGCGATCGGTGTAGAAGATTTGTGAGATACAGAAGATTTCTTAACAGGCAATGTAATTGAGGAAGAAGACATAGAACTCCAAATTTTTTATTGGTCTGCCGCTGTTAGCGTTGCCATTTGTAGTCGTACCAATTCTTAGAGTTTTGCGACATTCCTAAGAATCTAAAACCTTACAGAAAAAATAATCAGGGGGGATTTTAAAGCTTCAAAAGCTGGAGTTACCATTTTTTGAAATTGGTGTCAGACGGATCAGAGACAGAATTGTGTAACGTGTCAACAGCATCAATGACTGGGAGCAGACACTGTAGGGTTACATCTTAGCAGAGGTTCGCGATTTATAGTAATACCAAAGAACCGATTTTTTGTGGTCAGCTTCGCTGACCACAAAAAATCGGTTCTTTATTAAATCGCAAAACCTCTATGGTAGAAGTCCACCACCACTTCCAATACCCAGTCGTTCTGCAACACCAGAAGTAAGTGGAAGTAAAGTAATCAACATCCAAAAGAGCGCTACTACACCCAAGGCTTCGCGATCGCCATCGAGTTCTGAAAGTTCATTCAACATTGGACGTTCCAAATCTCGCAATAGAATCAAAATAATGCCACCCCAATAGAGCGCTAATGGATTAATCACTGTGGCAATCACTAGGAAAATCAAGGTTAATACCGTTGTCCAGCTGGCTGTGCGTCGTCCATAGATTGATTGCACAATCCGACCACCATCTAACTGACCTGCGGGCATCAAATTTAAGGCGGTGATGACTGAGCCAAGCCAACCCAGAATCACTAAGGGATGAATCGAAACAAAGTTAGTATGTAATGCATCACCAAGGAAGAGTTTGGCTAAGGTTCCTGCTAATACTGAAGCTTGGAAAATTTGACTGGGAATGTCAATACTGCCCAACCCAATCGCCGATAGATATAAACCCACAAGCAACAAGCCCAAAGATAGTAATCCACTAACTACGGCTGGGGCGATCGCAATATCAAACAGAGCAAGACGATTGGGCAATGGCGTAGAAATCCGACTGAACGCACCGAAAGAGCCTAATTGTGAAGAAGGCAAGAGAAAAGGCAAACTCATCGTTACCTTATATTTCTTTGCCATCATCCGCATCGCCAACTCACGCACGCCTAAAATTGTGCCAATCCCAAGAGCAAAGGGCAATCCTACTAAATATTCTTGAGGTGCTTGTACCACAGGAATACCCGCAACTAATGCGCCCAAATTTAAGGCTGTATAACCATTTGCCACAATCAATACTGCAATCAATATTCTTTGAGGAATCGTATTGTTATCAATAGTGCTGACTCGGCTAGGCAATACAATCACCACAGGTTTGCGATCTTGTCCTTCCACTAAAAACAAATTGTATTTATCGCCAAGGCGATCGCTGAGGGTCTGGGTGAGTCGATTGTGAACAACATCAGGCTCACCGCGCAAATTCCCTTTAAAAATCGCTCCTTCTTGATAGGGAATCGTCTCAGTAACGTAGTAGGTTTCAATTCCAAAGATCCCCTGTATCAGCTTCATATCTTCCACAGGCAGAGCCTTAAACAGTTTTAGCTGTGTTCGACCCTGAGACATAGCCACAGCAATGGGAGAATTAATTGGTGATTTATTGGTTGAGTTGTCAGGAGCATTAGAGCGATCGCCTGCTTCAAGATCTTGCTTAAGTTTCTGCTCGATCTCTGATTTTTGCTCAGTGACGGCTTTGCGTAATTGATTGCTAATGGCTACATAGGCGATTGTGGAACCAAGCAAGAGGAATAATAGCGTTGTGAAATTTATAAAAACACCCGATACAAACAAGCCAAAGTAAACTAACCAAGGCGACATAAGAGCTACGAATTGTAGCCAAGACAGTAACCCAAGCTTGCCAAACTTGCGGGAACGAAAATATCCCCAACCGAGCAAAGCAAGGGTGAGTATAAATACGGTGATTGGAAGAAGTGGAGTTGACATCATAAAAATAAATTACAGGAAATCCTAGGAACTCTCGACAAAAAGCCATAATTCCCTACAATTTCTGAGTAGTTTGGCGGTGTTCTGTGTATTCACTTTAGCGACAAACCGTAAGCTACTGCATAGAAACAGAAAGTTTTTAAAATCTTGCTACATAAGTTATTTTTTTACTCTCTAGGTTATATTCTGCTTCCCACCACTAATTCTTGACGGGAAGAGAGTATACAAGCTCTAAGGGTTGGCTCAGTAAAGTTACAGAAATTGCCGATCAAACGAGCCAGAAAGAAAATGAAAGCGTTGCTTTGTAACGCTTTCATTTTCTTTCTGGCTTGGGTTTGAGAGCAAAGTGCTGTAGGAATTGATTTTTTCAGTGGAGTAGCAAAAAAATCTAATTCTTTATTAAATTGCAGCACCCTAAGTATTGTAGTATTGAGATCGGATATAATCAACGGTAAACACACAGGTTAACAGTGGATTTGTGAAAGCTTTTATAAAATTAATTAACTTATACCAAGGCACAAAATGGCGTAGCTATTTTGTGCTTTTAAAACCCTTGCTGGGTCTGGTTTTCAATCCACAAAAGTGTTGCCACTCTTTTGTGAATTGGGATTACTCTATAAAAGCGATCGCGTCGGACATGTCAAGACAATTTGAGGTAAGTGCAACGTGGGCATTGTTGTAGAAAGCGTAGTTAAGCAATTTGGTGATTTTTTAGCCCTAGACAATATCAATCTTGAGGTCAAAACTGGCTCTTTGGTGGCGTTATTAGGTCCATCTGGCTCTGGTAAGTCCACTTTATTACGATTGATTGCTGGCTTAGAAACCCCTGATCGCGGCAAGATTTTTCTGACTGGCAAGGATGCCACTGATCAAGATGTACGCGATCGCAACATTGGCTTTGTGTTTCAGCACTATGCCCTATTCAAGCATATGAACATCCGCCGCAATATTGGCTTTGGGCTAGAAATACGCAAAGAACCGAAAGCGAAAATTGCCGAACGTGTTGAAGAATTATTAGAATTAATTCAACTTAAAGGTTTAGGTCACCGCTATCCATCCCAACTATCGGGCGGACAGCGCCAACGGGTCGCCCTCGCCCGCGCTCTCGCTGTTCAACCCAGTGTCCTGCTCCTTGATGAACCATTTGGAGCACTCGATGCCAAAGTCCGCAAAGAGTTACGGGCTTGGCTACGCCGACTCCATGATGAGGTGCATGTCACCAGTGTATTTGTTACCCATGACCAAGAAGAAGCGATGGAAGTTGCTGACGAAATTGTGGTGATGAATAAGGGCAAAATCGAGCAAATTGGTACACCTGCGGAAGTTTACGATCATCCAGCCACTCCCTTTGTGATGAGCTTTATTGGACCTGTGAACGTACTTCCTGCCAATCGCGATCGCAAGAGTGAGTTTCATGAAATTCATCAGCACGATAGTGATGTTTACATTCGTCCTCGCGATATTCATATCGAACTTGAACCAACGAGCACTTCTATATCCGCCAGAATCACGAGATTGATTCATCTTGGTTGGGAAGTTCAGGCTGAATTAATACTAGGCGATGGACAGGTTTTGACTGCTCACCTGACTCGTGAACGCTATGATGAGTTGAAGTTACAACCACAGCAATATGTCCACATTGAGCCAAAGGATGCCAAGTCATTTCCACTCGATTATTCGATTTAGTTAGATGCTATTTACGGAATCTATCAGCTCTATTGCGATAGATATGTTTGTAGTCTTTGGCTTTTTGAAAAGGCGATCGCTGTAGTTTGATATTTGCTAATTAGGATTTAGGCGATCGCTTTGTTTTTGGTGACTTTGGCATCTTTGATTTTTGTGCTGAAAGTTTTTGCAGTTTTTGAACCTGTTTCAGAGTTAACCCTGTAAATTGGGCAACTAATTCTACGGAAATATTAGAATTCAACATGTTTAGGGCGATTTTGTTAGATGCCTTAGCCTCGCCTTTAGCCTCGCCTTTAGCCTCGCCTTCCAGCAGAATCTCTTGATAAATAACTGATTCTTTCATGATTTCGCTCCTCAAAAGTCTTTGGATGATTTCTTTATTCAGGGCTATACCCGATATTATAGCGGTCGATGCGGCGACGTTATTTTGTAGACAAACAACTACAAAGCAACGTTGCTGCATCGTCTTTATATTGGTAATATGCACAACATATGTCAGCTATTCTTATTGCTAAAGCTAAAGAAGTTCGTGACGATGGCTCGATTGTTGAAATCGTGATTTGGGAACTTCCCCAGCCTCTACTGCCATCAATGCATAGCTACAAGTACCGACTTTACTACGGTGCTTCTGGCATTTGTCGAGTTCGTTATGACAATGAGCGCGGTAAAGGTGACCACCGCCATTATGGCGATCGCGAAGAAGCTTATAACTTCATCACACTTGAGCAACTACTGGCAGATTTCGAGCAAGATGTGAACGGATGGAGTAACCCATGAAAGCAATTATTGAACTAAGTCATAAAGGCTCGATCTTTGGAGCAGTTAAACAGCAAATCATTAACTCTCGGCAAGGACAATCACCTGACTACTACTTAAGCTTCGAGTCTGCCCGCGCCTTATTTTCTGAATTGACTCCAGCCCGCCTCGACTTGCTTGACACCCTGCGTCGCATGGGCGCTAGTAGCATGGATGCTCTTGCCAAAAACTCTGCTCGCAACTACTCAAACGTTAATACCGATGTATCTCGACTACTGGAACTAGGACTGATCGAACGTGCTGAAGATGGCATGGTTTGTGTACCATTTGAAGCGATCGAGATTCGTTTTCCCTTAGCACAAGTCGACTAAATCTTGTACTTTGCTGCCGATCGCTACAGGCTCAAAAAAATTTGGTATAAACTAGTGATCAGATGTTACTTAGGAGCTAAAACTATGATTGTTAAAAATATTTCTCTAACTGCGGTAAGTCTTGTGTCAGCCACGATGTTTGCATCGGCTGGCGCGATCGCCCAGATAAACCCTGCACCAACTCTATCTGAGCAAACCTTACGTGAAGCGCAACAACAAGAGAGAGGCTCACTTAGCGTCGGTGGCAGCAACCTCAACTTATTGCAACTAATTAATAATATCAACCTTGCTGGTGGCAAATCCCCTGAGCAGTTTCGAGCAAATCAAGCTGAATCCCTTGAAGAAGCTGTTTCTAATTTTAGAGATCAACAACGTCGTGAAGTGAAGATTTCAATTCCCTCAGCAAACACTCAAGCCAATTAATGTTCCACAAAAAGGGGATGACGTTTTATGTCAGCCCCTTTTTTACTTCAAACTGGTGTTAGGAAGGAATTTTTGCGATGGCGTAAGTCTAGGGACGGCACGGGGGCGCAGCCCCTACAAGATCTGAAATTTACAGGTAGGGGCAGCAATCCCCCCGTGGTTGCCCTGTTATGCTAGCAGCAAGAGGTTCATCATCTGAGTTCCACGTAACATCAGTTCAAAGTCAAAAACTTATCGAGAGCCGTAACCAGTGATGGCGGCCAACGTCGAATATTTTTGACCCAATTAATATCTCGATAGCGTGGATCGAGATTTTCTACAGAGACCCAATTGCTTTCGGCTTCGCCTTGTTTTTTTTCTGCCCAAAGAGCAGCAGTTAAAGCAGCCCGCACATCCGTAAAGTTAGGATATTTGCGGAGAATATTCTTCATCGCCTTAATTGCTTCATCGCTTTTACCGACCTCATACAAAGCGATCGCCTTATTCCCAAAAGCTGTGCTAAAGCGCGAATTGACATTCATTGCCGTTTGATAATCAGCGATCGCCTCTTCCCATTTACCTAGCCCTGCTTTTGCGTTACCACGATTGTTATAGGCGGCTGCATCCTGAGGATCTATCTCTAAAACGCGATTATAATCAGCGATCGCCTCTTCCCATTTGCCTAAGCTTTCTAACGCCGCACCACGATTGAGATAGGGATCGGGGAAATTGGGTGCAAGTTCCACTGATTTGTTGTAGTCGGCAAGCGCCTCTTGAGGACGATTTTGGCTCATTTTTGCGTTGCCGCGATTGCTCCAACCTGCGGCATTTTCAGGATAGAGTTTGATTAAATCAGTCCAATATCCTTCTGCGGATGTGAATTCTCCAGCATTTGTTGATTCAAAAGCCTTTTTGACCAAGGCATCAAGTTGATTTGATTCGACTTCGGTAATGTTGAGTTGAGCTTGCACTGGTGCAGGATTCAAAAGTAAAAGCAAGGCAATTATGCTAGCAATGATTAAGTGCATCGGTTCTAATTAATATTGGCTCAATAGGTGGTTCAGGGAGGTCAAACATGATAAATGAATCAATGCTAAGTAGCTCACCATAATAAAAACCTAAAACCAGTAGCTGTCCTGCCCGCTACGCGGGCGGGACAGCTTTCTAGGTTTTTAGTTTACTTATGCTTAGTTACTTATTAATGACAGGTGTTTCAGGCATCAAAGACTTCCGAGGCTAAAACTATTGTATGTCAAGTATTTCAGCTCAAACATGCTCTTATTGTGGGTGGATTTTATTTACCCATATTGCGTTTGAGGCGATCAAGTTCTTCATCCATTTCCCAACGCCGAAAAGTTTCTTCTAGTTGATCGTTAGGATCTCGAAAAGGTGGAGTGTAAAGGTTATCCCAATTTAAAGGAGTACTAGTTGGCGATTTTGCCTTGGCAGTTTTGGCGGCTTCAGCGACTTTGGCTTGGACTTCCTTGCGCCGATCTTGGATTTGCACTTGTAGTGTTTGGCTATCAGTTGCACGTTTTTTGACCAGTTCCATCTGCGCCCAGATTTGATTACCTTGGCGCAATAAAGCTGCTTCACGTTCTTTAGCCGCACTAGCTAAGTCAGGACGATCAAAGGATTCAGCTTTGACAGTGCGATCGTGCCAGACGCGAATTTCTTCAGCAATTTCCAGAATCCGATCTTGGAGTTTTTTCTCCTCCAGTTTCGAGCTAACGATTAGTTTCGCTATTTCTTCTTCTTGCTGACGCAACTTATCTTCAAGGATTTGCAACTCAATCTGTGGGTTATTGCGAATAAACTCCTCTAGGCGGGTCTCTAAAAAGCGAGATATATCCTCTATTAACCCCATATACTTTCCTCAGATGTTTTAAGCGCTTTCCAGAAAAATTGTAACTCAAGATCAACATTGGCATTGACACCAAACCGAAAAGAGAGTGGCGGCGCAAAGTGCCACCACTCTCTTTTCGGTTTGGTTAAAACTTTTGACCTACAAATATAGTTTTAGTTTCCTTACCACGTTTGAGGATAATCTCTTGCTGACTAACGCGCGATAAAATCCAACCTGTATTATTGATCGCCTTGCCTAGTCCGATGGACTGCACAGAGCCATTGATATCAAGCATGGCAGTAGAGCGATCGCCTAAATCCAGTACACCAATCAATGTATATGATGGTGCAGGTGCAGCAGCAACTGGAGGAGATACCGCCGCAGTATTTGGTTTTGCTGTAGTTGCTGAGTTAGAGACATCCACCGAGTTATTTGCGGTGACAGGTGGCAAGGCAAGGGGAGATGGGGCGTTACCACTATTGCTTAAAGCTGGTGGTTGATATACAGGCACATACATGGGTTGTTGGATGCCATTAGCAAAAGGATTATTTGCGCCAACGGGTAGGGGCATATTGCCAACTAGGGGCGCAGCCATGAGCGGAAGGTTGCTACTGATATTGTTGGGATTAGTGGCGATCGCGCGATTTTTATCTGCTACTTCCGATAACATCCGCTTAATTTCTTCGCCAAAGGATTTGTTGGCAGCGGTATCTTTTGATGAAACCTGAGCAACAGTGACTGATTGGCGACCCAGCCAAATTCCATGATTAATCGTCCACATTACGGCGGCAATCAAGGCTGAGCTACAAGCAAATACTAGTAATAGCCGATCAAGCAGATTATATTTTGGAGCTACTGGTTCGGGTGGTATCGGTGGCAGGTTGCTAGTCGGTTCTGGATTCCGCATGATGTAGGGTTGAATCCAGAGGACATCTTGTTTGGAGATGGGCGGTAAGGCAATATCAGCAACGTTAAGTTTGGTAATGCTAACGGTATCTTTTGAGGTTGACATCTCTTTTTCGGAGGTGTCAATTTTGGAAATAGCAACTATGTCTGAGCTTGAGGAGTTTACAGATGCATAGGGGGCTGATGATTTGCTTTGTTTGGTTTGTGGATTTTTTGACCTAAGCGATCGCTGCTTAGCATAATCGACATGGAGGGTGGATTCGACATCTCCAAATAGATCGTCCATTAAGTTATCAACGTTGTCTGTATAAGCATCAACGTCTTGAGTTACATAAAACTGGTTTTTATTATCTGTATTTTGCATCATATGCCGATCCTATTCACTCCATGAGCCATACACATTTGGTAATACCCAATGTGCTGTTTTTACCGCTATCTTAGCCAAATCACAATACTTTAAACTTGTCTCAGCAAAAATAAGAAAAAATAATACTGGTAAGTGATACCACAAATTGTCTCTAAGCGCCACAAATTTACACGAGATTTCGCAAATCTTTAAGGCAAAAAGGAAAAAGGACACATTGTGTCCTTTTTCCTTTTTGCCTTAAAGATTGATGGCAGCGCTTTGCGCTGCACAAAATCAAAACCCAGTAAGAGAATGGCGGCGCTTCGCGCCGCCATTCTCTTATCGTACTAACAGAAAAACCTTAAAAGCTTTGCTTTGCGAAGCTTTTAAGGTTTCTCTTGGTTTGGGTTTGAGCACAGAGCGCTGTATCTAGATTCTGACTAGATCGGGATAGATCGTTAGAACTTCATCGTTAGTGAGGGTATATTCCTCAGATTGGGGTTCCCATAATACTTCGACGGCTAACAGGTTGTCCGTAGGCACAGAGCCAATTACGGATAGTGCCGATTGTAAATCTGCGGAAGAGCGCAAGGTTGGTAATTTGCTGAGGGTTTCGCCAGCTACCGCAAGTAAAAGCGTCACCACAATATATTCGCTAGGATCTTCTAGATTGAGGCTACCTTCGCTGGGCAAAGATGTCGCAGTTTTGCCTTGGAGTACCCGACCACCGACATTGCTCAAGACTTCAGCATTAAGTTTGCTGCGCTCAGACATTACTAGACTATTAAATTTTTGTTCAGCTAGGGCAAACTTGGTATTTTCGTTAGCGCTACTCACATAAACCCAATATTCGGGATGACGCATTAAAGCGATCGCTGTTTCACGGGTGACTGTAGCTAAGCCTTCCGATGTTGAGGTGTCCGACTCTAGCGCGAGACGAGTTAACTCTTGTTGCAGCGATCGCGCAGAAGAGAGTAGACCCACTTGGATTTTGGCAACACTAACTTTGCTACCCATGCCAGTAATGCCTTCGCCATCACCATTGCCACGAAATGCTTGCATGATCGCGCCTGCAACGATTACCAATAACAGGAGCGTAAACAGTCCGCCGCCACCGCCACCAAAAAACATGGGCAGGAAGAAAAATCCTCCACCACCGCTATAGTTTCTGCTGCCGCTATAAGTAGATCGAGATGGCGATGAACGACTTGGGGAAGATTTGAAGGCGCTACCACCAATGCGACCACCTGAGCGTTTAGCAAAGGCTTCGTGGGCATTGCCAAATATGGTCATCGCAACTAAGGAAATTACGACCAGCGATCGCGTCCAGACTGTGATGTGAGCTTTAACTTTTTTCATAAATTCTGGGCTAAAAAACTTCATAGGTAAAAAGGCTATTTCTCAAAGAATTGCTATAGATGTTCTAGATCAATTCTAACCTAGTCAAGATCTGCTACATGGGTTTCAGCACCTACGGCGCTAAAACCGATGGTTAATAGATTAACCATCGGTTTTAGTTGCTAACCAATCCATTACCCGATCGCCTAGTGACACACCATCAAGGCGATCAATTTCGCGTACACCTGTGGGGCTAGTGACGTTAACTTCGGTTAGGTAGCCGCCGATAACATCGATACCCACAAACATTAAGCCATCACGCTTTAGAGTCGGTGCAAGTTGAGTACATATTTCCCGTTCGCGATCAGTAATATTGACCTGAACTGCACTGCCACCTGCTGCCATATTGCCACGAAATTCTCCTGTTTGGGGAACGCGGTTAACTGCGCCAATTGGTTCTCCATCTAGCAGAATAATCCGCTTGTCACCCTTTTGTGCGTCGGCTAGATATTCCTGCACCATTACGGGAGTTTTACCGATATTAGTGCTGATTTCGATGAGAGAGTTGATATTGCGATCGCCTACTTCCAAAAACAAAATTCCCTCGCCACCTTTGCCGCCCAATGGTTTCATAACTGCCTTGCCCTCAGCCGCCACAAAGTCACGAATTGTCCCTTTATCAGCCGTCACGATTGTTTTAGGGATTACCTTGGTAAATTGCAGTGCATACATTTTCTCGTTGGCAGCACGAATGCCCTGTGGTGAGTTAAGAACTGTAGTTTTGCTAGCATCCACATAATCGAGAATATAGGTGGCATAGAGATATTCTGTGGTTACGGGTGGATCGGGACGCATCCACACAAATTGCATAGCTTCTAATGGTTGAAATTTGCCCTCGGCTACTTCATACCAAGGATTTGGGACTTGCCATTTACCATCAACTAGTGGCACAGGATGAATTTTAGTAGGTTGTAAAAAAGCCCAAGCCTTGCCATCTTTGACACTGAGTGTATTCATATTAGTGATAAATACTTCATACCCCTTACGACAAGCTGCTTCCATCAGGGCTACACTGGTGTCATGGGCGGGATCGAGTTTTGCGATCGGATCAATAATAAAGGCAAGTTTCATGGGATTTTATTGATTTTTAGAGCTTTTAACACTCAATCTATCAGTTTTATAATCAAAACCCAAAAGATAAGTGATGGCGCTTCGCGCCATCACTTATCTTTTGGGTTTAAGCCAAACCAAGAAAGTTTTTAAAAGAGTTGCTTTGCAACTCTTTTAAAAACTTTCTTGGTTTGGGTTCTATTCATCAATAGTAACTGTGGAAACTAGTCGTAATAATTTGGGAATTTCCTCAGTGTCAGGCGCAAATTCTAACTGAGTTTCGCGGGTGGGCAAATATCCTGACTCTGCAAAAGAGATTAACATTCTCTGCAACGCAATCCAGACTTCCGATTCAAATTCCCAGTCATAACGAGAGTTAGCTCGACCTGCGATCGATCGCAAAGCCCAAAAGTAACTATTACGGACGATTGAGCCTTGTTTGTTATACTTCGGTACGTCCTCACGATGGATAAATAGAACTTCATTCTCAATCTTGACTCGCATAATCTAGACTTGCCTAAACGTTTATTTGCAAAATTCTTGCCAATCTTGATGTACTTGCTGGCTATAGGTCTTAGCATATTCCATCAGTTCTGTTTTCCACTCTGTTTTACTTGCAAAATCAATTAACTGATCGGCGATCGCTGAGCCTTGTCGTCCACTAGTTCGCAAATGTGACCAAGCCACAATCTGCCCTAGCGATCGCATTAATTGTTCGGATTTTGACAACTTATCATCCCATTTCTCGATCTTCAAATGATCGGTGGGGCTTTGGGTAGACTGAAGTTCTCGCAATACAAAAGAATCCCCATCAATAGTGACAGCATGGAGAAAGGCAATCGGGATCGCTTGCGATCGCTTCTGAATCGACACAATGCGATCAGCTTCACTTTGCCACTTTGGTTGTTCCCAAATAACATAGGGGCTAAGCGAAGAAGGAAGAGATTTTTTGAGATCGAGCAGATAATTGCCATCGGGTGAGCCTTTACCTTCTACCAGCAAAACATAGCGCTCAATTCCCAGACTTCCTTTGCCCGCAATCCGTTGAGCAACATCTAATAATTTGAAAAATTGGGGATTAGGTTGTTGAGCCGCAAAGGATTCTATAAATTTGGTTACCTTCTTCCTTTGTTGTTCAGAAATTGATTTTGCTTTTTTGTTATCAATTTTAAGCGATCGCCTTTGTTTATCTTTATTGAAAACTGTACGCTCATCAAGGAGTTCCTTGCGCTGTACTTGCGTTTTACGACAAAGCAAGTCTGTAATCACTGAAGGAGCCATATCTGCACCCATCCAATAGGATTTACCCTCCGCGATCGCCTGAGTATAGGCATTGAGAAACTGCTGACAGAGGCTTTCGGCAACTGATGGCTTAACGGCAAAGGTTTCTGAAGCCACAAAAATACTGGTCAATAACCGCACAATTTCCCAAGTACATGGAGCTAGTAAGGCTTCATCAAAATCATTGACATCAAAATAAACATGGCGATTATCCGCTTTGTAATTGCCAAAATTCTCAACATGAAGATCGCCACAAATCCAGACCAGAGGCGCTTTTTTTAACCAAGATTTTATTGGCAAGTCTTCGTAAAACAGATGACAGGTAGCCCTAAAAAAGACAAAGGGATTTTCTTTGTCTGCACACATTGCCGCATATTTGTCCTTAAGCAATTCAGGATCTCGTGGTTGGCTGAGATTAAAACGCTGAATGCGATCGCGAATATTTCGACTTGCCATAAACATCCCCAAATTAATGTAGTCAACCCTTCGGGTTTACTACATTAATTTACTTTACTAAGCCCTGTATAAACATTTTCATTTACTAATCCCAGCCAAGGATCACTAGCAGGAGTGAGAAACAGCTCATCGTATACTCGACGATTAAGAGCCGTTAAAGTAGCAGTATCACTATTTAGAAATTCACCATTGGCAAACCAATTATGAATCTGCGCGTGAAATACATACTCATTGCGAACTGTATCCTGCGCGATCGCCCGTTCAAAACTGCTTACCACCGTAGCCATAGAGGCACTTGGTGATAGTTTACGCTGCATGACATTCAGACTACCTTGATCGAGATAGACGCGATTTTGGTAAAGCCTTGCTAATCTTGCCCAATTAGCATCACTGAGCTTGTCAAATGGAGAAGAAGGTGTAACTTCAGTCAGAGGTTCACCAGTAGTACGGCTTAACGTGGGCATTTCAACCATCATTTTTCCCACTGTCAAACGACTTGTCAGCATTGCACTAGCTTGGGGATTGGTAACCGCCAGTGGCAGTAATGGTTGGGTTGGTAAACGCAAACGGGTGAGATCTGAGCGCCAGTTTTTTTCTAACTTAGCGTAGCGGTCACGATGATATTTAACCAAAATTTCGCGTCTTAGATTTAAATCACCATTAAGATTGTTAACTGAGTTTGCGACCCTCTCAGCATCCTTGAGATTTTCGATAAAGGCTTGTGGACTATATAGCCCCGGAATCGCATCAACTGGACGACCTTCACTGTCGAGAACATAGTGAATACTATTGCCTGTAAGAGTTTGCTCTAGCTTGCGACCATCCCCAAAATCAATCGTTACCTTCGGCACAGGACGCTCTGATTGCCAGTGCAAAATAAAGCGATCGCGCAGCAGTTGCGACACCGCCGCATTAGGATAAAGTGCCGTGCGAAAAAATCGGCTATTAGCACAACTCAATTCGTCATTAAGGTTGCCCAACAAGCGTAAAGACAAAATCGGCTTACCTGTTTCTTTGGATACAGTCTTAGCCGCTTCTAAATCTTTGTACCAATACAACTTTGAGGCATCACAGTCCTTCTGTTGGCAAATTGCGTCTAAAGTTGCTCGTAATTGCGGATTATTCGGCAAATCCTTTTGATAGGCTTTCCAAAATGCATCCACACCCTCGTTTTTAAATTCGCGTAACCTCGCGATCGCCTGTTGAGAAGTTGCTTGATCCTTGGAAGCTGCTTGTTGTACAAGGCTGTCTAAACTCGGTTGCTCTGAGGCTCTGGCTGCCTGTGGTGAAGAGATGGCAGAAAAGGCGATCGCGCCCAAGCTCAGCAAAGTGAAACATGAATTAGCCAGCGTTGTCTTGACAAGCATCATAAAATCTCCCTAATCGCATAGGCTTAAACTTACCCCGACAGACGTATTTATAATTCATATTGTTCCTAAGAAATGTTTGATGGGGCTTTGCCCCATCAAACATTTCTTAGGAACAATCAAAGCTAGCTACAGCCATAATAAAATTCAAAGCAATGCAAGTTTTGCTTAAACTAAAACCCCAGAAGATGAGTGGCGGTGCTTAGCACCGCCACTCATCTTCTGGGGTTTTGTCTTGTATTAGCTAATTGTTGATTTGCTACAAAAGACATAGCAAATTACTAAGTTTGTGTTCTTACATTACTTGCAACGATCCCCGCAAAGATAGACAATGTTTGCATTCAGAAAAAATATGCAAATAAAAAAGCCAAGATAATCCGAATAATTTATGAAAAACGTACTGGCTATCATTCTGGGCGGCGGACAGGGAAGCCGACTATATCCCCTCACTAAGACCCGTGCTAAACCCGCAGTCCCCGTAGCAGGCAAATATCGATTGATCGACATTCCTGTAAGTAACTGTATTAACTCAGGCATTGAAAAAATCTATATCCTGACGCAGTTTAACTCCGCATCCCTTAATCGACATGTCAATCAAGCCTATCGACCTGCATCCTATTCTGACGGCTTTGTGGAAATTCTTGCCGCGCAGCAGACCCCCGATAGTCCAGACTGGTTTCAAGGTACAGCCGACGCTGTTCGTCGTTATGCATGGCTTTTAGAATCTTGGAATGTCACTGAATACCTAATTCTGTCGGGCGATCAACTCTATAATATGGACTACGCAAAATTTGTAGAACATCACCGCAATACTGGTGCAGACATTACCTTGTCCGTACTGCCCGTTGACCAAAAGAAAGCGACTGCTTTTGGGTTACTTAAGACTGATGCTCAAGGTCGCATCATCAAGTTTCTCGAAAAGCCCAAGGGTGAAGCCCTAGAAGAGATGCGCGTCGATACTACCAGTTTAGGCTTGAGTGCAGAAGAAGCCAAATACACACCTTTCATTGCCTCGATGGGGATCTATGTCTTTAACAAAACGGCAATGATGAAGATGCTGAGCGATAATCCTGACTTTACCGACTTTGGTAAAGAGATCATTCCCAACGCTATCCATACTTCTAATGTTCAAGCTTATCTGTTTTCAGATTATTGGGAAGATATTGGAACAATTGAGTCTTTCTATCAAGCAAACCTTGATTTAACTCGCCACCCCGACACTGCTTTTAATTTTTACGAAACCAAAAAGCCCATTTATACTCGCGCTCGCTATTTGCCACCAAGCAAAGCTCATGATTGCAAGATCAAAGACTCGATCATTGGCGAAGGATGTCTCCTGAGTCAAGCAACTATCACTAATTCCGTCGTTGGTATTCGGATGCATATTGATGCTAACTGTACGATCGAAGATACGCTCTTAATGGGATGTGATTTCTATCAGCCTCAAGAAGATCGCAAATCAGATCTCGAAAACAGCATAGTCCCAATGGGCATTGGCGAAAATACGATCATTCGTCATGCAATTATCGACAAGAATGCTCGGATTGGAAAGAATGTACAGATCATCAACAAGGATCGTGTGCAGGATGTAAATCGTGAAGATCAAGGCTATTGCATTTGCAATGGCATTGTTGTCGTTGTCAAAAATGCCGTTATCCCTGATAACACTATTATTTAAAACAGAAACGGCACAAAGTGCCGTTTCTGTTTTAGTAGAACAATAAAAGCCTTGCTTAGCAAGGCTTTTATTATTTATATAGAAGGCTGACGTTTGTGCCATTCCGTTGATTGCTCGTAGCCATAGGCAACTTGTAATAACACATCTTCTCTTAAGACATTAGAAATCATTTGCAACCCAATTGGTAGCCCTTTGGCATCAAATCCGCAGGGAATACTAATCCCTGGAAGCCCAGCCAAATTTACAGGAATCGTCATCAAATCAGATAGATACATTCCCAGTGGATCTTCCGTTTTACTGCCTGCCTTAAAAGCAGTAGTTGGTGCTGTTGGACAAACTAAAACATCAACCTGCTCAAAAGCCTTTTGGAAATCTTGAACGATTAGGGTTCTGACTTTCTGCGCTTTGAGATAATAAGCGTCATAATAACCAGCCGATAGAACATATGTCCCAATCATGATCCGTCGTTTTACTTCCGCACCAAAGCCTTGTTCGCGAGTATTTTCATACATGCTCAGCAAGTTCTCCGCATCCTGATCACGGAAGCCATACTTTACTCCATCATATCGAGCAAGATTGGCTGAAGCTTCTGAAGGCGCAATGATGTAATAAGTGGGCAATCCATAGCGAAATCGAGGACAGGATATTTCATAGACTTCTGCACCCATAGTCTCGAAATGCGCGATCGCTTTTCTAACTGCAACTTCTACTTCACTATCTAAACCTTCGCCAAAGGTTTCAGTAATTACACCAATTTTTTTACCCTTGAGGGACTGAGTTAAATCTGGGGTTAATAAAGCTGCGTAGTCAGGGACTTCGATGTTAATGCTAGTGGAATCCTTAGGATCGTAACCTGCGATCGCTCCTAAAAATATAGCTGCATCTTCAACAGAGTTGGCAAAAGGTCCAATCTGATCGAGGGATGAAGCAAAAGCAACTAGCCCAAATCTGGAAACTAGTCCATAGGTAGGTTTTAATCCAACAACTCCACAATAGGAAGCAGGTTGACGAATTGATCCGCCCGTATCTGAACCCGTAGCAATTACACATTCACCACTAGAGACTGCTGCTGCCGAGCCACCCGATGAGCCACCAGGCACATAATCTGTATTCCAAGGATTAGCTGTGAGGGCGATCGCTGAGTTTTCGGTAGAACTACCCATCGCAAACTCATCGAGGTTGGTTTTGCCGACCATGACAGCCCCAGCCGATCGCAATTTTGCTGTAATTGTCGCTTCGTAGGGTGGGACAAAATTTTTCAGCATATTGGAGCCGCAAGTGGTAGGCATCCCCTTGACACACATATTGTCTTTCATACCTAAGGGAATACCTGCTAGTGCTGGTAAATTTTCTCCTGCGGCGATCGCGGCATCGATGACTTTGGCTTGGGCGATCGCCACTTCGGGCGTAACTGTCACAAAACTATGTAATTTCGGCTCTAACCGATCGATGCGATCTAAAAACTCTTGAGCTATTTCGGTAGCTGATCGCTCTTTATTGATTAAGGTTTGACGAATTTGGGCGATCGATGACATAAACAAGCTGATGGGTTATTGGGCAGAATCCCAATTATAAAACCAAACTAGCTAATGCTAAGGAAGACTCAGTAAAATCATATTTTTAGAGGCGCGGCTTTGCCGCGCCTCTAAAAATATGTAGCGATTTAGTGAATTCATTCACTGAGCCAGCTAAAAATAGTTTCTACGGTTAATTGCAAATCACTGGCAAAGTCTGGCATTGGTAAAACTTGTTCAGGGCGATCGTATATTTGCAGAGCCTGATTAGCACGATAGATAAAGATTACTTTGTCGTCAGGATCGAGTAACCATGCTATCTCAGTACCATTTTTAAGAGCAAATAGTATTTTCTTGACTAATTTAGTTTGCCGTTGATCTGGTGACAAAATTTCAATCATCCAGTCGGGAGGAAGGTTAAAAACATTAGCGATTTCGCCATTGGTATCGCGCACGATCCGATCCCACCGAAAAATCGATATATCTGGCACGATGGACATCCCGCCAAAGGTACAACGCAATTCTGAGAAAGCTCTGGCAATACGCTTTAACCTTAAGGAACTATTGATCCAAGATGTAAATTCGCTTTGAATGGCGCTATGTTTTCCTTTGGGCATCGGCTTCTGAATAATCTCACGGTCAAAAAATTCACTCTCTGGCTCAGTTTCAGGGGTGGCAAGAAATTCTTCTAAAGACAAAGAGTTAACAGTAGCTTGTACCATTTTTTTCGCAATGTTAAGGATTGAGGCTGAGGCGATCGCTTAGCGTAATAACCTGAAATGTAGGATGCGTTAGTGAAGCGTAACGCATCGATTGACATCATATGTATCGAATGAAGGGTTAAGCGATCGCTAATCCTTCATTCGCTTACATTTAATTTCCAAAACTTAACTGATTGGGCAGAATCCCAATTATAAAACCAAACTATAGCGCTACTAAATGAGTTGTAAGATTTTGCGTGTCGTGAGAGTTCGCCCCTTTGGGGCGAACTCTCACAACCTATATGGGATTGCTATAGCTAATGCTAACGATAGGGTAATTTAACAATTTTCTGGACAAGTGTGAAGAAAGCAAATACAATATATCCGCAAATTAAGGTACGTTCGCACCGCTTGGAGGTCATTATTCCTGAACCGCTAACCCTGACTGTGAGTTTACGAGGCAGCCGCGAAGTCAAGGACACCTATCAATTGATCCGCCTCACAGGTCTTCTAGACGCTTTCTCTGAGCCAGCCTTTAAAAAGGTCATTGGCAAATGCGTCGAAGATGGTCCTATCAACGTGATACTAGATCTGTCAACCATTGATTTTGTCGATAGCTCTGGACTTGGGGTTTTAGTGCAAATGGCAAAAAAAACTCAAACTTTGAGTGGCACTCTCCAGATTATTACCAACGCTAGAGTCACCCAAACTGTCAAATTGGTTCGCCTAGATCAGTTCCTATCGCTACAAACATCAATTGATGAAGCTCTAGCCAAGCTTGACCAGACTAAAAAAAACTAGTCAAAGTCAAAAGCTCTCATGATCAATCAAGCTGAAAACTCAACGTCTAATAACTTAGACGTAAATCAAGTAATTGATTGAGGTAATCTTTTTGTCAGATTTTCAGAAAAATTAAGCGGGGTAAATTTTCTAAATTCGAGTTTTTCCTTGATATGAGACTAATAACTTGAAATGATTTTGATGTTTTCATAATTTAGTCAAAAGCAAATTACAACGCTTTGCGCTCAGACCAAACCACAAAAAATTTTTAAAAGTGTTGTGAAACAACGCTTTTAAAAATTTTTTGTGGTTCTGTTGATAGAAAACTGCTGTATGATGTGAATGAGATAAAATTTATAAGCAAGTATGGGCAGGCTCCGTCTGCCCATACTTGTCTGAAATAAATGTAAATGTTGACTGTCTAAACATTTTGTCTACATACAAACTAATTAACCTAATTATTCTGTAATGGCATTCTTTCGTAATGTCTCTTAGTCCAACAGTTAACAATATTGCTGAGATTCCAGCCTCGGCTCTCGCCTATATCGGAGATGCTGTTTATGAAATGCAAATGCGGTTGCATTATTTACTCCCGCCACGCACCGCAAAACAGTATCACCAACTCGTAGTTAGTCAAGTAAGAGCCGAGCAACAAGCAAGACTTCTCGAAACAATCGATCTCACAGACTTTGAGTCCGATCTGGTAAGACGTGGACGCAATGCTGCGGGATCTACACCACGTAAAGTTGATCCCAAGATTTACCAAAGTGCCACAGGATTTGAAGCTTTGATTGGTTATCTTTACTTAACCGATCGCGATCGCCTTGACCAAATTTTCACCCAGCTACTTAGCCACATCGATAACCCAGCGCCGCCATGACAACGCAACCCAGACTAAAATCCAAATCCGACAAGAATTCTGACCGAGACGGAGAGAGGAGTTACGAGAAACGCTCCGAGAAGTCTTTTGATAAATATTCCGATAAGCGATCTGATAATCGCTCTGACAGCAGATCCGATCGCAGCACGGGCAAATATAGCGATAAACGCTCTGATAGCCGATCCGATAGCCGTCCAGAAAAATCGGCAAGATCCTTTGACAAGCCCTACAAATCTGATAAGCCTTACAAGTCGTCAGATAGAAGCACAGATAGAAATTTTGACAAGCGCTCCGACAGCCGATCTGACTCCTCTAAATATTCAGGATACGCAGGTAAATCAGACAAATACTCAGATCGTCGCCCCGAAAAAAGTTTTGACAAACCTTTTGAAAAGCGCAGTGACTCATCATCCGAACCGAGATTTGAGCGCAAGTTTGACAAGCCTGTCGGCAAAAAGTTTGGTGACAAATTCGCCGAAAAGAAATTCGGTGATAAAAAGTTTGGCGATAAAAAGTTTGGAGACAAGAAGTTCGGCGATAAAAAGTTTGAACGTAGCGATCGCCCTGATCGTGGCAGTGATCGTAATTTTGGCGATCGCCCTGATCGTAACTTTGGCGATCGCAAATTTGACCGCGATCGCAACTTCGGCGATCACAAAGTCCCAAACTTTGAGCGCCGCTCTTTGCCACCCGTCTCGCGCAATGTTGATCCCGATGGTGAACTAGGAATTGTGCCACCCGTTCATAATCCTGAAAATCCTGACATTGTGTATGGTCGTCATGCTGTTGAAGCAGTATTACAAAGCGATCGCAGCATTAATCGCGTTTGGGTAACGGCAAGATTGCGTTATGCACCAGATTTTTTACCACTGATTGACGAAGCTAAGGCTGCGGGAGCAGTCGTTGATGAAGTCGATAATACAAGACTGGATCGCATTACGGATAATGGCAGACATCAAGGTATCGCCGTTCAAGTTTCTGCTTACGAATATGCTGATCTTGATGAGTTGATTGTCAAAGCTAAGGAAAAATCGGCTAATCCTGTCATTGTGATCGCAGATGGTATCACCGATCCCCATAATTTGGGAGCAATTATTCGCAGTGCTGCTGCTCTCGGAGCGCAAGCCTTAGTAATTCCCCAGCGCCGTGCCGCAGGAATTACAGCCACCGTTGCCAAAGTCGCCGCAGGTACATTAGAGATTTTGCCCGTCGCTCGTGTTGTCAATCTCAATCGCGCCCTTGAAAAAATCAAAGAAGCGGGTTTCTGGGTTTATGGAACCATGGCAGGGACAAGCGAATCTATTCACAAAGCCAAATTCTCAGGGGCGATCGCTTTAGTGATTGGCTCAGAAGATGAAGGATTGAGTCTCTCAGTTCAAAAGAACTGTGACTTTCTCGTTTCTATACCTTTAGATGGAAAAGTGGAAAGCCTGAATGCATCTGTAGCCACAGGAATGGCTCTGTATGAGATTTTTAGACAACGTTGGGTGAATACGTTAAACCTGAACAATTTGTCTTAACACCATGTTTTAAGTTATATAAACTTATGGAAGAAAAGATGTAGATATAAGGCTTTCCTATTTTTTGAGTTACATTAAAGATATAGGAAAAGTCTTAAATCTAAGTCTTTATCGCTCACCAAAACCATTCACTTTAGCTATGTAAAATCATGGGTGGTAATTTGTTTAAGAACATTTTCACATCAATTCTCGAAACATTTGGTTTGGCTGTGTGGATCGAAATTGTTACCGATTCACCTCACTGCACTTATTACTTTGGTCCTTTTACGAGCGCGGCTGAGGCTGAATCAGCCAAGGTCGGTTATATAGAAGATTTGGAAGCCGAAGGTTCTAAGGGGCTTGCTATTACTGTAAAGCGCTGTAAGCCTGAAAACCTTACTGTTTATGATGATTCACTGGATTTTAAGTTTGACCGTTTTCTTGTATTTAGCGGTCAAACCTAAAACCACTAAATTTATGAATTAGACTAGGGGCTAAAGTCCCTATTTTTTAGTGAGATAAATACATATATGTTATTTGGACTTGGCAAAAAGTTAACACTTCCAACTGCAAGTGAAGCACTTCCTGGAAGAAATTCGGCAATTCCTACAGCCTCTCACCATTTTGTCAATGGGAAAGCCTTGAAACCACCTTTTCCCGAAGGTATGGAAACTGCTGTTTTTGGTTTAGGCTGTTTTTGGGGAGCAGAGCGTAAGTTTTGGCAACAAAAGGGAATCTATGTAACAGCTGTGGGTTATGCCGCAGGGCTAACTCCTAATCCAACCTATGAGGAAGTCTGTTCGGGTAGGACGGGACACAATGAGGTTGTGTTAGTTGTATTTGATCCCAAGGTGATTAGTTATGCTGATTTGCTGAAAGTTTTTTGGGAATCCCATAACCCCACCCAAGGAATGCAGCAGGGCAATGATAAGGGTACGCAGTATCGTTCAGGTATTTATGTGTACAACGATGTCCAACGCAAACTTGCGGAAGATTCGCGAGAAGTCTATCAGGATGCTCTTAAGGCTTCAGGAATGAAGCAGGGTATTACGACAGAAATTCGTGATGCTGGTGATTTTTATTATGCTGAGGGTTACCATCAGCAGTATCTCGCCAAAAATCCAGGTGGCTATTGTGGGCTAGGTGGTACAAATGTTTGTTATCCGCCTACTGCCGCAGTTAGCTAAAAGCCTAAAAAAGCCTCGCAACGCGAGGCTTTTTTATTCTTGAAGTGTCGCGCGAAGCGCGGCACTTCATTTTTTTAAAGGGTTTTTATCACCATTTCCGCTAGCTTTGTGGCTGCTCCCGCTTGTCCACATACTTGTTTTAAGCGATCGCGCATTTTTGTTAGTTCATCGGGGTGATCAAGATAAAACAAGATTTCCGTGGCAACTTGAGTTGGTGTCAAATCCCCTAAAAGTTCTGGCACGATCGCTGCACCTGCCCAAATATTCGGCCAAGCTAATAATTGACCTTTTTTTTGAATTTCGGTTATTAGGATGGAATTAATTAAAACCCTGAGAAATTTACCCAATACTGGTGCAGTAGCTAGTAAGCCTAAAATTCCGTCCCATCCCACCTTCATATCTACAAAATTAGTAGGTAATAGAACAATCATGGGTTGGTTGAGGGCTGCTAGCTCGGCAGTATTTGCCCCAACCGTCGTAATGCACAATTGACTGCTTTGGATGAGGGCATGGGCAGGGAATTCACGATGAATCTTAATGACTGTGCCTTTAGCAGTTACTAAATTCTCATCGATCAAAGTTGCGGTTGCCCCATCACTATCGTCTGTAGGAAAACTATTTTGAGCAAACTTCGCTAAGCCTTCTGTGGTAGTGGTTGGGGCTAAGGCAATTGCTAATTCCAGATCAGGACGCTTTTGCTTGAGGATATCGGCGATCGCCACCACTAAAGGCACACCGATCTGTAATTTATGTCCTTTGGAACCTGGCATAAAGCAAATTCGTAAGGTAGAGCCAGACTCACTTAGTGACTTTGTTTCTACCCGATCAACCATCAAATCTCCGATAACTATTGATTTTTGACGAAATTCTGCTGGGATCTTGTCGGAGATCGCTTGATTACGCACAGCGAATAAATCCGCCCAGCGATACCATCTAGCTTCCCATTCTGCATAGATTAAAGTTTTGTAACCTAGACGCTTGGCGATCGCTACCGTAAAAAATTGATCCCCGCCTAAAAAAATCACAATTCCTTGTTTTGCCCATTCCCAGTTAGGGGTTCGACCCCACAATAAGAAATCAAAAAACTGCTCCTGTGGCAATACTCGCTCAACATTAGGAAAGCTTTGGGCGAGTTGCGCCTCTTTTCCACTGGCGTTCTGACAAGGCGAGAGGGCGATCGAGATGCGAATTTTTGCTAGGGTTTCAGGCGATCGCTGCTGCTCGATTGCCAAAGCCTTGAGGAAAGGATATACCCATGTCGTTAACTCCCCAGGCCCATTCGACAGAATTAAAATATCTGTGAAAATATTTGTGGGTTGAGGATTGTTAATCATAGTTAATAAACTTGTAAATTAATTAGGCTTGTAAATTTAGACAGAGAAATTCGCGCCCTCTCTACTTTATGGGTTGATTGCTAGAAATTGGAATGGCGGGATCGAATTCACGATAAAATTATGCACTCATGATCGAGTTAAATTAAAAGCTAGTAACGAAGCTTTTTACCCCAATTTTTTACTCAAGTTTTTTATAAGCGTCACGCATGTGGATTTAAGTAGTTTATTTGATACACCAAAACCCGTGATCGGGGTCATTCATCTTTTGCCATTGCCTACTTCGCCGCGTTGGGGGAGCAGCCTTAAAGAGGTCATTGATCGAGCCGAACAGGAAGCAACTGCCCTTGCCGCAGGCGGAGTGCATGGAATTATCGTAGAGAATTTTTTTGATGCTCCGTTTACCAAAGATCGAGTTGATCCTGCGGTGGTCAGTTCCATGAGTCTGATTGTGCATCGTGTCAAACAGATGGTTGGCATTCCTGTTGGCATTAATGTGCTGCGGAATGATGGTCATAGTGCCTTAGCGATCGCCTCCTGTGTTGGTGCAAAGTTTATTCGCGTTAATGTCCTCATGGGCGTAATGGCAACCGATCAAGGCATTATCGAAGGGGATGCTTACAAGCTGCTCCGATATCGCCGTGAACTAGGTTCAGATGTGAAAATCTTTGCTGATGTTTTGGTAAAGCACGCTCAACCTATTTCTGTACCGCAGATCGCCGCCGCAGTTCACGATACTGTCCATCGCGGACTTGCCGATGCCGTAATTTTGTCGGGATGGGCGACAGGACATGCTCCAACTTCGGAGGATCTCAAGGAAGCAAAACTCGCTTGCGGAGATACGCCTCTATTGGTTGGTTCGGGCGCAACGTGGGATAACGTACCGCAATTAATGGAGTATGCTGACGGTGTGATTGTCTCTAGCTCTCTCAAGCGCAATGGTCAGATTCAACAGGCGATCGATCCAATTCGAGTCAGTCGTTTTGTCGATGCGGTACGGTTAGATATTGCCAATAAAAAAAATAAGCATATTGCTGAACAGGAAATATTGCGATCGCCACCAGTATCAATTGGATAAAATAAAGACTAGAGTTGCATAGCGACTCTAGTTATACCAAAACCTAAAATAGGTTAGCTATTTATATGTTTTGAAAACCCCTACTGGGTTTGGTTTTTAACTCATAAAAGTGTCGTTACACTTTTGTGAGTTGGTATTGTAAATCTATTAGCAGGTAGGTACAAAATTGTCAGGAACAGCTACAAGAAAACGATCTGAGCCTTGGTTGCATCGGTGGTCGCGCCCTGCGATCGTCGCTTTGACCCTATTTGGCTTTTCTCTAACAACTTATTTGACCGTAACTCACTTCTTTGGTCAAAAAACCGCCCTCTGTGATGTCCAAGGCAGCGGTTGTGATTTAGTGCTAAGCAGTGAGTATGCCAAGATTTTTGGAATCCCCTTAACGATTTTTGGCGCTCTAGGTTATCTCACTTTAGGACTTTTGGCGGGATTGCCATTGATCTTAAAGAAGGATGATCCCAAGGCGCAAGCGCAACTCAAGGAACTAGCGAATTTCTTGATGTTCATGGTTTCATCGTCAACATTTGTGTTTAGTGGATACCTGATGTATCTATTAGCCTCAGGCAGTATCGGTGGCCAGTCGCAGGTTTGCCTCTATTGCATTTCCTCAGCCGCCACCATGACCGCCATTTGGGTGTTAACAGTATTTGGGAATACTTGGAAAGATGTAGGTAATCTTTTCTTTACAGGCTCGATTGTGGCGATCATTACGCTTACTGCAACTCTTGGTGTTTACGCAAACCAAGGTAAACTCGCAGCCCAGAGTAACTCCTATGCAGGACGACTAGCCCAGCACTTAACCGCAACCAATGCAAAAATGTATGGTGCTTATTGGTGTTCACATTGTGACAATCAAAAGAGAAAGTTTGGTGAAGCCCAAAAGCTGATTCCCTACATTGAATGTGATGCTAATGGTGTAAATCCGCAAACTGCCCTATGTCAACAAAAGGGAATTAAAGGATTTCCCACTTGGGAAATTAATGGCAAGCTACTTTCTGGAGAACGAAGTTTAGATGAGTTAGCAAATGAGTCTGGCTACACAGGCGCTCGCAACTAAGTAAAAAAAGAGAGTGCAAAGCACTCTCTTTTTTTATAAGCCCCAAAAATTTGCTCTTTCTTTTAGCCAGCCATTTTTACGCCATTTTTCGACAATATCAAATACCCGATCGCGTAAGTCTAAATGTTGCAATCCTCGCGGCAAGGCGATCGCTAAACTATGTACGGCAAGGGGTTGCCCAATGATTGCAAAATCAGGATGCTCCTTAAGCCATTGAGTAAGACTAGTGCGATCGCCCACAAAAGCTTTGACTTTGCCCGATTGCAGAGCATCTAAACCATCCGCATAGGAACTTGCGCCAATGATCGCCGCCTTGGGGAATTGCGATTGAATCACCGCGATCGCTGCCGAATTTTTGAGAACCCCGATCGCTGAAGGTTGGCTTAGTTCTTGAAAGGTTGTGCTGCGCTTAGCGATCACAATAGTGCTATCGGTGTAATAGGGCAATGAAAAATCTATCAGCCGCGAACGATTATTGGTAACTGTGATTTGGGCGATCGCTAAGTCAATTTGATTATTTTGTAATGCTGCTAGGCGATCTCGATTTTTTAGTGGCACTAATTCAACGGGGAAATTTAGCTCTTTGGCTAACTCACGGGCAATATCAATTTCTAAGCCTGCTAAGTTACCACTGCGATCGCGAAATCCTAAGGGATACAAATTATCTTTGACCCCAATAACTAACTTGCCACGTTTTTTAATTTTATCGAGAGTATTTATGTCTGGGGTGATGGCTGAGTTGGTTTCGGCAGCGATCGCCGAATGATCGGGCTGAATCACCTTAAGATAATTCCCGCCAGCAAATAAGGCGATCACGGCGATCATTGTTTGGGCAAAAGTATTACTTTGAGCTTTTCTCACATAACCTCCTGAAGAATCTTCAAAACCCAAAAAACAAAAAAGCGGCGCATTGCGCCGCTTTTTTGTTTTTTGGGTTTATACAACAGCTTTAGCTTTCTCTACGATCGCCGTAAATGCTTGGGGATCGAGAATGGCAATTTGAGAAAGCATCTTACGATTGATGTCGATATTTGCTTTCTTGAGCAGCCCTGCAAACTTGCTGTAGCTCAAACCTTGTTGGCGAGCCGCAGCATTAATACGGGTAATCCAGAGACTACGGAAATCGCGCTTCTTCTTGCGGCGATCGCGGTAGGCATTACGCAGAGCTTTCATTACCTGCTGGTTAGCAGTGCGGAACAGCTTAGAGTGCGATCCGCGAAAGCCCTTGGCTAATTTTAGTACTTTGTTGCGGCGCTTTCTAGCTACGTTACCGCGTTTTACTCTCGTCATGGCTTCGTTATTATCGTGATTTGTTTTTTATTTGATTTTTTACAGGGTGCGAAGCACTTTGTAAAAAGCTCTTAGGCGTAAGGCATCATTGCGCTTACTCTGTCATTATCAGTCTCATCAACTATAGCCATCTTACCCAATCTGCTCTTGCGAACAGTGGGCTTATGCTCTAGTAGGTGGTTGCGACCAGCGTGGCGGCGAGCAAACTTGCCGCTACCCGTCACCTTGAATCGCTTGGCGGCAGATTTACGAGTTTTGAGCTTAGGCACTTCTTTTTAGTCCAAATTTTTGACCTTTACGAGTGTACCATAAGGTAATGCCATATATTGCATTTAGTAAGAAATTCCAGCAATTCTCATTATGAAACCAATTTTGGTATTTCCAGCACCTTCGGCGCTAGAAATACCAAAATCGGTTTTTTGAAAGCCCGCCGTTGGCGGGCTTTCAAAAAACCGATTTTTATAATGGGAATTGCTGACGAAATTCAAATAATTATCATTTCAAAATCGATTTTAGAGTTTTCTATGCCTACGGCACAGAAAACTCTAAAATCGATTGCAGTCGAACTCTATGGCACAACCTGTCTCTTACAACATAAGTATGGAATCTAGTTCAGAAATTAAGATCAAACGCCGTGTGTTTATCAGTACAGGGGAAGTTTCAGGCGACTGGCATGGGGCAATTTTGATTGAAGCTCTACATGAGCGAGCCGTCCTTAGAAATATCGAATTAGAGATCGTCGGGCTTGGTGGCGATCGCATGGTAGCAACAGGAGCGAGAATCCTCGGCAATACAGTTGGTATTGGTTCCATTGGTGCGGTTGAAGCCCTGCCCTATATTTTGCCCACACTCAAGGTGCAGCGAGATGCTAAAAAATGGTTGAAGACTTCTCCTCCTGATGTGGCGGTTTTAATTGACTACATGATGCCCAATCAAGGAATTGGTTATTATGCCAAGCGCACTTTAAAGATTCCAGTCATCTACTACATTGCACCTCAAGAATGGGTGTGGTCTTTTAATGACAAAAATACTAAGGCGATCGCTGCTTTTACCGATAAGCTATTAGCGATTTTCCCCCAAGAAGCAGTTTATTACGAGAAGCAAGGCACAAATGTGCAATGGGTCGGACATCCTTTTGTAGATCTGATGGCAAAGATTCCCGATCGCATTGAATCTCGTAAACAACTTGGCATTGCCGCTGATGACTTGGTGGTAACTTTGCTTCCCGCTTCTCGAACTCAAGAACTGCGATCTGTCATGCCGATTATTCTCAAAGCAGCGAAGATCATCCAAAACAAGTTACCTCATGTCAAATTTTGGTTGCCGCTATCCCTAGAGCGCTATCGCCCCGAAGTTGAGAAGTTGCTTAAGGAATATGACATCAAAGCTACGATTATTTCGGCTCAGTCACAAATTGCGATTAGTGCTGCTGACTTGGTATTGAGCAAATCTGGAACTGTCAATCTAGAAACGGCTCTTCTCAATGTGCCACAGGTAATTTTATATCGAGTTAGTGCGATTACGGCTTGGATTGCCCGCAATATTATCAAGCTGAAATTACCGTTTATTTCGCCCGTGAATTTGGTCAATATGGAATCAGTCGTGCCTGAGTTTGTTCAAGATGCGGCGATTCCCGAAGCGATCGCGGAGTCTGCTTTAGATCTATTAATCAATCCTCAAGCAAGGCAAACTATGCTCGATGGATATATCAGAGTAAGGGAAAGTTTGGGAGAGAAAGGAGCGATTAACCGCGTTGCTGATTCTATTCTTGATTATCTATAGAATCCATTTCAATGTTCATCAAATCAAAGGCGATCGCTATTACTGTGAATCGCAACTTCTAGGCGATCGCTTTGATGGTCTCAGTTGTAAAATTAGCGCGATCGCTGATCCTGTTATTTTGTTTGTGACAGGCGCAGACATATTCGGCTAGAATTTATCAAGACGTTCAGTATTGGAAAAGAAGCTCTATTTTGTCTAACCCAGATTCCAACACAAATCAGCCTCGCCTTTTATCATTTACCCTTGACGGTTGGTCTGTTTTGGGTGGTCGAGTTACTGTGTCTTTACACGATGGTGTTGCTGTATTAGTTGGTCTCAATGGTGCTGGAAAATCTTCTGTTATTGAGGGATTTGAGGCGATTTCTTTGTATGCAATTGGTAAGATTAATCGAGTGAGGCTAAATGATGATGACAGTATTCCCAAAATATTAGAAATTGAAGTTTTAACTCCGACTGTTCGTCTGCTTAAGTATAATTATGAACTGATAACTCTAAGTAGTTCAGTTGAAGAGCTGAATTTTGAGGATTCTCAAGATGATAAATTAGATGAAAGTCAATTTTCTTGGAATGATCGCTGCCAGTATGCTGATGGAGCAAAAGAGTTGGTGTGGACAACCGAATACGGTATGACAACTTTCCATAATATGTATAGCAGCATAACTAATGTTGTTGGAAGTATGAATGCAATCCGAAGATCTACCAGCTTAAAAACTTCACGGTTTGAGATCCCAGATGAAATGCAGTGGCTTTATTCTGCCTTAAATGAAATTCACATAATGGGAAAAACATCTGTTCGTAAAACCTCTAGGAGACGACTTTCACAACTAAGGGTATCACGTAAAGGTATAGCTTCTAGTTCGTTTGATCTGGTAGATAGTCTGGCTCAAAAAATATTTCGTCGTATGGGCAAGAAAGAAATTAATGAGCTTGAAGCCATTTGTCAGAGAATTGGACTCGGCAGAAAGATAACTATACAAAAGTTTGTTTTAAGTATAGATACTAGAGAAACATTGGAGGATGAAAGCAATGATGAATATATTGCCTCAGTATTGCTTGATGGAGTCAATATTGGGCTGCTTTCTGATGGAACTCTGCGAGTCTTATCGATACTTATGGAATTACTTGTCTCTTCTCCTAGTTCAACAATAATAATTGAAGAGCCTGAAACTCAAATCCATCCTGCTATGTTATCTAAGCTACTCAATGAGATCGAGACCTATACTTATGGGCAAAATTTAATTATTTCAACTCATTCGCCACAGGTAGTTGCATGGACTAGCCCCGAAAAAATCAATCTGGTTCACCGTAAGGATGGACAGACATTTGTTAGTAAATTAGGTGAAGATCAGATTCACAATGTCATTGAATATTTGTCTGAAGAAGGGGACTTAGGCGAATGGATTTACAGTGGTATTCTCGATGATGAGTAACATTAAAATCGCCTTAATTGCTGAGGATGAAACAGACTGTGCTGCAATTCGCAGAATTGTTCATCGTGTCCTTGGGGCAGAAGTCGCAACCAAAAAATGGGCTTCTAACGGTTGTAGTACATTAAGGAAAAAGCTAACAGCAAAGCTGAAAGTACTTTCCAGTGAAGGATGTAATATTTTTGTTGTCGTTCATGATTTGGATCGTAATCCTCAGAATGCATCTCTCAACAAAGAGGAAACATTGCGCTCAAAACTAGAAGCATTATCCTCAGAAATTAAAAGTTTTAATAAACATATCTGTATTCCCATTGAGGAGTTAGAAGCTTGGTTTTGGGCTGATCCAGAAATCATCAAATATCTCGGTGGTGAAAAAGGAAAAGCGCATCCTAACCCTCACGAAATTAAATCTCCTAAAGAGAAACTAATAGAATTATCTAGAGATACAAGTAGAAAGCCTCGTTACAGTACTAACGATAATGATAAATTGGCGACCATGTTAAATTTAGATCTATGTTCTAAACGGTGTTCTTCATTTAGGGAGTTAGTCAAATTCTTGCGATCGCTCTAAAATTTGTACTGAGAGCTTCTAGAGTTTATATATAGTGTCCATTCTATACAAGTCCTAATGATGAGGCAACCAAATGTCCACAGGCAAAGCCTGAAAATGCTACTGCATTTAAACCTTGTCCAGGGAAAGTGCTATCACCCACACAATATAAATCAGGAATAGAAGTTCGATTAAAAGGCATTCCTAAAAGTCCCCAAGGTTTACCCGCAGGGATTGGTCCATAGGTTCCATCGGCGCGACCGAGGAAACGGCGATGGCTTCGGGGTGTGCCGACTTCTTGATAGTCCATACACTCTTCTAGTTTCGGGAAAATCACTAACAGGCGATCGCATAATTTCCTTGCCGCCTCATTCTTCTTCTCTTCATATTCCGAAGCAGATAAACTTTCCCATTCACTCATCCAACTAGGCGTAAAGGTATGCACAATGTGATGCCCATTTGGTGCAAGGGAGCGATCGAGTAGCGTAGGAATCGAGACAAAAATTGTGCCTTGTTCCTTTTGCATATCTTTCCAATCTTCGAGCAAGATATGGTGACAAGCTGCATCATCAGGGATTGCGGAAGCTTCCACACCGAGATGTAAACTCAAGAAACTAGGGGACTTTTGATAGCGTGATTGCCATCCTTTTTCGCCACTGGGCAAAGGTTCATCCTTGAGCAAGTTCCCAAAGGTATCCCAGCGTGTCGCATTGGAAACTACTTTCTTAGCATAGAGAATTTCGCCATTCGCCAGCTTTACCCCGATCGCACCTTTGCCAGATTTTGCTTTGGGAATAATCTGGGTAACCCTTTCCCCATAGCGAATCTCACCGCCCGCTTTGTCCAAACCTTCTGCCAATTTTTCGGCAATCTTGCCCACGCCACCAACGGGATAGTTAATGCCACCATAATGGCGATCGCTAAAAACCATTCCTGCATTAATCGCTGGTGTGCGATCGGCAGGAACCACTGACCAGCAGTAGCATTCCATATCAATGAATTGCAATAACTCAGGATCGCGAATATATTTCTTGGCGATATCCCCTGCATTTTGGGGCAAGTAAGCAGCTAATCCTAAACAAGCCAAAGGATTCTGGAAAAATACGCGCATTAAGTAGCGCCATTCTTCGAGGGACAGCAACTCGATCGCATTTAAGCAATTAAAAATCTGCCAACATTCATCGTAAAACTTGCGAATTCCTTCGCGCTCATGGGGAAAGCGATCGCCTAATTCCTTAATAAACTGTTCATAATCGCGATGCACCTCGATTTCGAGATTATTTGGCAAATGGTAATGGATCTGCACGGGATCGGGAATCGTCTCCATTTTCATATTCACCGCCGCTAGCGCACGGGTGAGGAGATTGGTCGTACCGCGATCGCCAAAACCAAAGATCATCGATGCGCCCACATCAAAGCGATAGCCATTGCGCTCAAAGTAGCCGCCACTCCCCCCCGCAATCAAGTAGCGCTCAAGGACAATTACGCTTGCCCCCTTCGCCGCCAATTGCGTTGCGGTGACTAAGCCGCCAATTCCTGAGCCAATTACAATTACATCCGCATCGAGTGTTAGCGCCATCACATTTCTTAATCAAAACCTATCTTCAACTATATATTGCTTTGCCCTTCAAATGGACATTTGATTGACAGGACAATGCAAATGCATTACTTTTGGTAGAGCATTAACTGTCAAAAATCCCTATGACTGTAATACTAGCTCCATGTTCAGAATCTACCCTTACCGATCGCTACCAGACCACCATTCCTGATCCGATTCGTAAAGCGTTGGGATTAAATAAAAGGGATAAAATCTGTTACACGATTGAGTCGGATGGTCGCGTTGTGATTTCGCGTGCTGACCAAACCGATAGCGATCCCATCATTGGACAATTCCTGAATTTTCTTGCTCAAGATATCGAAAAAAATCCTCAACATGTAAAAGTTTTAAGCACCGCTCTAGTAAGTCGTGTTCAGGCTTTAGTGGCTGATATAGAGATAGATCTGGATGCGACCCTTACGGATGAGGATGAATAGATTTGTCTACCAATCAGCCGTTAGTAATCAATGGATGGAACATATTTGCCCATCCTCTTTTTCTAGATCAGTTGGAAGAACTTCTAAAACAAGTTGAAGGATTACGCCAGAAGTATCCCCATGATTACAAACAGAAAAATGCCACAAAGCGTCTTGCTGCGATCGCTAAATTAGCATTTGATGTCATTCCTCAAGATCCCACCCGTAGCGAATATCGCCAAGGTGCGACGCTTGGTAGCGAGTATAAGCATTGGTTTCGAGCAAAATTTTTTCAGCAATACCGATTATTTTTTCGATATCATCTGGAGAGCAAAATTATTATTTTTGCTTGGGTAAATGATGAGGGTTCTAAGCGAGCCTATGAAAGCAATACAGATGCCTATCGAGTTTTTAAAAAGATGCTCGAAAATGGTCACCCTCCAAGCGATTGGAATGATCTACTCACAGAATCAAAAGGTGAAACTAAGCGTCTAGTAAACGCAGTCAATCGACAAGAAATGAAAGCTTTCTAATTTGATATGGGTTTTACAAACGCTACTAACTAGCCCTTTGTCTGCTAATCTGAGAATTGGTATCTACTATACAAAATTGCATCATGGCCGATCGCCAAATCCTGCTTGACTTTGAAAAGCCCATCGTTGAACTAGAAAACCGTATCGCCCAAATCCGCGAACTCGCGAATGATAACGATGTGGATATGGTTGGTCAGATCCAGCTTTTAGAGCAGCGTGCTGAGCTTTTACGGCGAGAGATTTTTTCGGGATTAGGCGCGATGCAACGGATGCAGATCGCAAGGCATCCCCGCCGTCCTAGTACCCTTGACTATGTGCAAGCCATTACCGATGAGTGGATGGAGCTACATGGCGATCGCAGAGGCAATGATGACCCTGCATTAGTAGGTGGTATCGCGAGAATCAATGATCGGCCTGTGGTAATTTTGGGGCATCAAAAGGGGCGAGACACTAAGGACAACATGACCCGCAATTTTGGCATGGCTTCCCCAGGGGGATATCGCAAAGCGTCAAGATTGATGGATCATGCAAATCGCTTTAAATTGCCAATTATTACCTTGATTGATACCCCTGGGGCATATCCAGGAGTATCGGCAGAGGAGCAGGGACAAGGCGAGGCGATCGCCGCAAATTTACGACAAATGTTTGGCTTGACTGTACCAATTATCTGTACCGTCATTGGTGAAGGCGGATCGGGTGGAGCCTTGGGGATTGGCATTGGCGATCACATCATGATGTTTGAAAATTCGGTCTATACGGTGGCGACTCCTGAGGCTTGTGCGGCGATTTTGTGGCGCGACTCGGCAAAGGCTGGCAAGGCGGCGGAAGCCTTAAAAATCACGGCTCCTGACTTGAAGCGTTTGGGTATTGTTGATTATGTAATTGATGAGCCTCTGGGTGGGGCGCATCGTTTCCCATTACAAGCGGCGGAAAATCTGAAAGCTGCGATCGTGGAGAATCTCGATCGCTTAAGTCAATTACCTGTGGAAGATTTGCAAGAAATGCGTTATCAAAAATTCCGTAAGATGGGCGTATTTCTCGAATCATAAAGCTTGAGGCGATCGCACTAATCATCTCTCCAAAAGACGATCACCAATCTATCAGAGCGATCACAGCTTATGCCCAATTAACGTCAGTTCGACGAAAGCGAAAAATGGTAAGAATTGCTAAGCGATTCTTACCATTTTTTGCCATTTGCGGCGTGCGAAGCACGCCGCAAATGGCTATATCGAACTCACGTTATTTTTAGACTGGGAAGGGCGTAGGAAGAAAATCTGTTTGATTGTTATGACGCAACTGCCCCAAATTTTTAAGTGCCTGAAAGCGATCGCAAGTCAGCATCCATAAAACTGCGATCGCCTAAAATCTTGAGCATTGGGCCAAGTGCGCCAAACTGAACTACGCTCAGCGATGCGGCTGGAACATCAATGCGATCGCGATATCTACCCATATCGATTCCCAATAAACCACAGAGAATGACGCGAATTGTTGCCTTGTGCGAAACGACTAATACATTACCCGATGGATACATTTCTTGAATTTCGGCAACTACAAATGAAGCTCGACTGGCAAGTTGTACTGCCGTTTCACCGCCCGTGGGTGGATTCCATGCAGGTTCCGTCAACCAACGGAGATAATCATCGCTATAATTCTCTTTGACAAAATCATTGGTTAGTCCTTCCCATTTGCCATAACGTAATTCTTTTAAGCCATCTCGAAATTGCATTTCCATGCCGATCGCTTTGCATAATGGTGTGGCTGTGGCGATCGTGCGTCTCATGGGACTGACAAATACGGCATCCCATGCGATCGCTTTATAAGCATCGCCAAAGGCTACTGCCATTTTTTCACCATTCTCAGTTAACTCAGGATCAAGCTCTCCACAATAGCCGCCAGTACGACTATAGGCAGTTTCTCCATGACGAAGCAGGTATAGTTTTAAGCTCATAATTCCTTATTGATTTGCTCCCCTCTCCCATTGGGAGAGGGGCTGGGGGTGAGGGCTTAATGGGGATAACGCCAGTTCACGATTTCAGGCATATCGATACCATGCTCGTAAGCATATCGACGACAATCAATTTGTTGATTGAGCAAAGCTTCCTTCGCATGAGCGCCGATATTTTTGAGCTTCGGTACACGATCAATTACATCGATCGCCAGACTAAAACGATCAACTTGGTTATTGATGGCAAGTTCCAAAGGCGTATTGATATTCCCCTTCTCCTTGTAACCGCGCACATGCAGATTTTTGTGATTGGTGCGGCGATAGGCGAGACGGTGAATCAACCAAGGATAACCGTGGAAGTTGAAAATAATTGGCTTATCAGTGGTGAAGAGCGAATCAAAATCGCGATCGCTTAAACCGTGAGGATGTTCAGTATCAGGCTGTAGCTTGAACAAATCCACAACATTGATAAAACGGATCTTCAACTCTGGGAAATGCTCCCATAACAAGATTGTGGCGGCTAAAGCCTCTTGAGTTAGAATATCCCCACAACCTACCATCACCACATCAGGTTCGACACCTTGATCATTACTTGCCCAGTCCCAAATGCCTAAACCTTTGGTGCAGTGCTTCACCGCATCTTCCATATTCAGGAATTGCAAATGTGATTGCTTATCGCAAACGATCACATTTACATAGTCAGTACTACGCAAACAATGATCGGAAACCGATAGCAACGTATTCACATCGGGTGGTAAATAGATGCGTGTTACTTCTGCACTCTTGTTCACTACCACATCCAAGAATCCGGGATCTTGATGGGTAAAGCCGTTGTGGTCTTGTCGCCATACTGTTGATGTAATCAAGAGATTAAGCGAAGCGATCGGCGATCGCCAAGGAATCTCTCTACTGATTTCCAACCACTTGCAATGCTGGTTGATCATCGAGTCGATCACATGCACAAAGGATTCATAGGTCGAGAAAAATCCATGTCTTCCAGTTAGTAAATAGCCCTCTAGCCAACCTTCTAAGGTATGCTCACTGAGGATTTCCATCACGCGACCATCGGTAGCTAGTTCACCACCATCAGCATCTTCAGGTAGATATTCAGCAATCCAGAACTTCTTACTGACTTCATAAATCGCTTGCAGTTTATTAGATGTGTTTTCATCGGGACCAAAGACACGGAAATTGTCCATGTTTTGAAGCATCACATCGCGCAGGAAAACACCCAAAGGCTTGGTATTTTCGGCTTCACTTGTGCCAGCCTTGTCGATTTTTACGCCATAACTGCGAAAATCGGGCATTCTCAAACCACGACGAACTAAACCACCATTAGCGATCGGGTTCGCGCTCATACGGCGATCGCCTGTGGGAGCAAGATCCTTCAATTCAGGAATCAACTTGCCTGATGCATCAAACAATTCATCAGGCTTGTAGCTCTGCATCCAATCCGATAGCATTTTTAAATGTTCGGGATTATTATGCATTCCCGACAGTGGTACTTGGTGCGCTCGCCAAAAACCTTCGACTTTATGCCCGTCTACTTCCGCAGGACCAGTCCAGCCTTTAGGAGTTCGCAATACGATCATTGGGAACTTGGCGCGTTTAGGAATACCCGTACTGCGAGATTCTTGTTGAATAGACTTAATTTCGTTAATGCAGTGTTCTAGGGTGGCAGCGATCGCCTGATGCATCGACTCAGGGTCAGAACCTTCCACAAAATAGGGTTGATAGCCATAGCCAATAAAGAGGCTTTCTAGCTCTTCGTGGCTGATGCGCGATAGGACTGTGGGGTTATTAATCTTATAGCCATTCAAATGTAGAATTGGCAATACCGCACCATCACGGATCGGATTAATGAACTTGTTGGAATGCCAAGCAGTGGCGAGGGGGCCAGTTTCCGATTCACCATCACCAACCATCACTACCGAGATTAAATCGGGATTGTCAAATACAGTTCCATAGGCGTGGGAAACGCTGTAGCCAAGTTCTCCGCCCTCATGTATTGAGCCTGGAGTTTCAGGTGTACAGTGGCTACCAATCCCACCAGGAAAAGAAAATTGCTTAAAGAAAAGCTTCATTCCTTCTGCATCTTCACTGATGTCGTGATAAAACTCGGAATAGGTTCCTTCTAGATATACAGGACCTAAAATCCCTGGTGCGCCATGTCCAGGTCCTGCCAAAAAGATGGCATTCAAATCGTATTTCTTAATCAGGCGATTCAAATGTGTATAGACAAAACTCATGCCAGGACTCGATCCCCAATGTCCGAGCAAGCGATTTTTGATATGATCTGGCTTCAAAGGTTCGCGCAAAAGTGGATTTTCGCGTAGATAGATCATCCCGATCGCGAGATAATTACAAGCCCGCCAGTAGGCATCGGTTTTCCGCAGTTCTTCGGCACTGAGAGGGTTTCCTGCAACAGTGGAGCGTGCAGTGCCATAGCAACTGATTGATGTGCTGCTAGAGAAGTCCGTGTCAGCCATTTTGAGAGGAGTTGATACCATAAAATTACGATTTGTTCCTGTCGTTAATTAGTTTTATAACTTCTGACTTCACAACTCTACATGAGATTGCAAGAATTCGGAGTGATGTGTATGTCTCTTTTAGCTTAGCTAATTAGGATCGCTTATCCCTATATCTGGTTTAGATTTGCGGGTGGGGATCGCTTATACTTCTATATAAGGTTTCATAAAAAGAGAAGACAGAGCGAAGCTTTGACTTCTCTTTTATTTGTATTTTTAATTTTGAACAATTTGCGCTGAAAGCTCCAAAATCAGTTTTTATAATCAGAATTACGGCTCAAATTCAAAATTTATTGTCAAAAAAAGTTAACATTAACTTAATAATTCTAGAAATCTTAACCAAGTTATTTTTCCATAGCTTGTAACAAGAAATCATACTAATTCATGAAAATATTAGCATATTCTCGTGAATTAAAGGCGGGTTAAACAAGATTTTTAAAGATGAAATGGCTTAGCTACTTTATCTTTTGGTATAACTTTAAACTTCGCTAAAAACTAGAATCTTAGTAAATCAAACCCTTTGAACTCAAACGTCATGGCTCGACAACTCAAAAACATTGCACCGCATGGTGGTCAACTGATCAACCGCATGGCTACAGAAGCCCAAAAAGAAGTTTTTTATAGCAAAGCTGACCACTTGCCGATTGTGCAATTGACTGAGCGATCGCTCTCCGATCTTGAGCTAATAGCGATCGGTGGATTTAGCCCCCTAACTGGTTTTTTAGGCAAAGCTGACTATGAGTCCGTAGTTTTAAATATGCGTCTCGCCAATGGCTTGCCTTGGTCAATTCCAATCACATTACCTGTCACTTCTGAAGTTGCTGACACCTTAAGCGTTGGTAGCCTTGTCCGTCTGAATGACCCCAATGGCGTATTCATCGGTGTATTAGAACTAAGCGAAAAATATAAATACGACAAACTTAAAGAAGCTATCCATGTCTATCGCACCAACGAAGATCGTCACCCAGGGGTCAAGGTAGTCTATGCCCAAGGTGATGTGTATCTGGCTGGTGATGTCTGGTTATTAGAACGTCGCCCGCATCCTCTATTTCCCACTTACCAGATCGATCCTGTAGATTCTCGCGAATTATTTATCGAAAAAGGTTGGCGCACCATTGTCGGTTTCCAAACTCGTAATCCGATCCATCGCGCCCATGAATATATCCAAAAATGTGCGCTCGAAATGGTCGATGGTCTATTCCTGCATCCTCTAGTCGGTGCAACTAAGAGTGATGACGTGCCTGCCGATGTGCGGATGCGTTGCTATGAAATTATGCTGGAGCATTACTTCCCATTAGATCGGGTAACTCTAGCGATTAATCCTGCGGCGATGCGCTATGCAGGCCCCCGCGAAGCGATTTTCCATGCTTTGATTCGCAAAAACTATGGTTGTACGCACTTCATTGTGGGACGAGATCATGCAGGTGTCGGGGACTACTACGGAACCTATGACGCTCAACATATTTTCTATGAATTTGAAGATGGCGAACTAGGAATTATTCCTCTGATGTTTGAACATGCTTTCTATTGCAAACGCGCTCAAGGTATGGCAACCACGAAAACAAGTGCCAGTCTTCCCGAAGAGCGAGTCCATCTCTCTGGTACAAAAGTCCGCGAAATGCTCCGTCGTGGCGAATGTCCTCCTCCTGAATTTTCCCGTCCTGAAGTAGCTGCCGAACTGGCGAAAGTGATGCACAAAATGGCGATCGAGGAAGCTTCTACAGGCTTTGAAATTTAAGCAGTATGTACTCAAGTGCGGGATAAAAGCTCAAACCTGTTTCAACGGGTTAATTGGCAGTATTCTTCAGTCCGCTAGAGCATACTTGAGGTTTTAGCCAAGAACTCTAGTTCTTGGCTTATTTGTGGAAATTATAATGAGATCAAATGGAAAATTTATGAATCCAGAACTAGAAAAAGAAATAAGCAATTTACGAGCTTTAAACCTAACTCCAAAACAGATAGCGCGTAAGTTGGGTCTAAGACCATCTGAGGTTACGGCTATTATTCAGAACCAAGCTAAACAGGTTGCGCTTGCACTAGATAAAAAAGGGGAACTAGCCCCAATCGCGAAGTGCTTAGCTAATAAAAATATGATTCAGGAACTGTTACAGCCAAAATCTAAAAATTGGTTTGGTCTCAAAAGCAAAGAGAAAGATCTGGACTTAGATTCTGGTTCTAGTGGTTTGGGGCTTGTTTTGGTAGCTCGATCTGTATCTAACCGATTTCGAGTTTGTTCTTATCTGGTCGATTACTGGTGCTTGGGTGTGAAAGATGCGATCGGTCCGCGACAGATGGATCGGTTCAAATATGAACAATTTCTTCACCATGCTTTCCAAATGTATCCTGAGGGATATGCAGAAATAACGCTACAGCAAGCTCAAGACATCGTTTTCGGATCGGTAGAATATGCTGAAACACTTGGACTAAAGCCACATTCTGACTTTGTCGCAGCACGAGATCACCTTGGAGAGTGGAATGACAAAACCGCTCTTGAGTTCGGTCGTGATGGAAAGCCATTTTTTATGGCTGGCCCTTACGATAACGTGAATAAGATTATGCGTACCCTTACACAGACTGTGGGAGAAAATAACTTTAATTTTGTAACTCCACTTGATGGCAATGGTTACGGCTCCCTTAATTGGTAAAGCTTTTATTTGTAGTGGTTATGAAAGTAGTAGCTGTCACATAAAAAAAGTCGGTGCACTGCACTGACTTTTTTATGTGCGATCGCTAATTGACTTTTGTTCTTTTTGCGATCGCAGTTCCTTAGCTTTAATCCTCTGCCAAACTTTAAAGCAAGCATAAGCCATTAATATCGTACTAATCGCTGCATAGGTTCCACCTGCAGGCATTCCTGAAACCGCCATCGCAATACTCCCAACCCAAAGGGTGAGGGCATAGATAAATAGAACGGTAAGCCGTTTAGAAACGCCTGCTTGGACTAAGCGATGGTGTAAATGCTGCTTACCAGCCGTCATCGGTGATTCACCCCGACCAATACGCTGCACAATCACAGCCGTCGCATCCACAATCGGCACAGCTAAAATCATATAAGGCATAATCAGAGCCACCGTCGCTACTGCCTTAACTAATCCGATGACGCTCACCCCAGCCAGCGTAAAACCTAAGAAATAAGCTCCACCATCGCCCATAAAGATTTCTGCTGAGCTTTTAGGCTTGAAGTTGTAGCGCAAGAAGCCTAAACATCCTCCAGCGAGTGCCGCCGCAATCAGCGCCGCCGCAGGTTGCTTCATAAACAAACTAGTAATTAAAATTACAGCAGCAGCGATCGTGGTTACACCAGCCGCAAGCCCATCAAGTCCATCTAGCCAGTTGATTGCATTTGCCATCCCTGACAGCCATACCATCGTAATTGGCAAGCTGAACCACCCAAATTTAATAATGCCGATAAATGGCACTGAGATAAAGTCTATTCTCACACCCACGCGCCATGCCGCAGCCGATACTGCTAACTGAGCTATTAAACGCGGTAATGGCGGTAAGTTAAACAGGTCATCAGCAAAACCAATCAGGAAAAAGGCTGCGCCACCGATAGTTACACCCCAAACTTCATATTCTCTGGTTTGCGGTAGAATTCCAAAATATCCACCTGCCCAAACTAGCAGCAAGGCGCTGACACTGCCCAGAAAAATTGCTACCCCACCAACACGCACAACTGGGGTTGTATGCATTTTACGGTGGTTAGGTTTGTCTACTAATCCTGCTTTAAGTCCCAAATGGCGAATAATTGGCGTACTAAGCCAGACCACGATCGCAGATACTGCAAAGGCGACCAAGTAAGGAATGGCAGTTGGATGCAGCATTACAAGAATAAAATTAAGTACTGGAGTTGGGCAAATTTATGCTTGCAAGCATAACACTGGATCGGCTAAACGCAACTATATTAAAGCATTAAAGCCAAGTTTAAAGAGAGTGCTAGACACTCTCTTTAAACAATAATTCTCATTATGAACCCGATTTTGGGATTTCCAGCGCCTTCGGCGCTGGAAATCCCAAAATCGTTTTTTTGAAAGCCCACTGTCGGCGGGCTTTCAAAAAAACGATTTTTATAATGAGAATTGCTGCTCTTTAAATTGGCTTTAATATCTGGTCAAAAATCATGTTAAGATTAAAAGCCGTGTCAAAAATTTTGATCATCAGTAAACGTTAGGCATTAGTTCATGAAAGTTGTTAGCTCCCTCAGATCGGCAAAAACTCGCCATAAGGACTGCAAAGTTGTACGTCGTCGCGGCAGAATTTATGTCATTTGCAAATCAAACCCAAAGTTCAAAGCTCGTCAAGGATAATCAACGATTTTGCGTTATTTATCAAGAAAGAAAAAGCCCGTCATATGACGGGCTTTTTCTTTCTTGATAAATATAGCTATATTCACCTGTATCAGGACAAATCAAAACCCAGATAGTGTGAGGCGGCGCTTCGCGCCGCCTCACACTATCTGGGTTTTATGTCCTAACAAGAATGGCGACAGCTATAACGCAAAATAGCTACGCCATTTTGTGTTTTTAAAACCCTTATGGGGTTTGGTTTTTAATTCACAAAAGTGTTGTCACACTTTCGTGAATTGGTATTAATACGAAGAGATTCAGCACGAAGTGCTGAATCTCTTCGTATAGATTGATCCTAACGAACGCGCACTGCAAACCTAACAAATCCATAGGAATCAATAGGAGTACCTGATCCTGTCGCAAAAGGTACATCTGTAGTCGCACCAAGTCGGACTAAGATTGCCCCATCAGGATTTGTGCTTCCATCGTTACATGGAGCAGGTGCATTCGTAACTGATACATTTGTGGCTAAAAATTGACCTGCATCTGCATCTGGCACATTGTTGAGGGCGACTTTACCCGGCCCAGTTGAGGTTGTCGGATCGGGTAAAATTGCCGCCGTGCTGTCCCATCCCAAAACAATTCCATTACCAACCCCATAGGTGTCAGGCTGAAAAGTTGTATTGGTAGGGATGCGATCGCATAATTGGACATTTCTTGCAGGTCGTCCGCCATTGGAGAGGAAATAGATTGTATATTCTATTACATCATTTGGTTGAACTGAAGGTGCATTGATTGCGCCTCTCAAATATTGAGTATTCAGAGAAGGCCATCTAGCGTCACTATCGTTAGATGTTGCGGTAGGTGTGTCACTGACAAACCCATTAATATTAGTCCCATTAATCGCAGTAATCCGTTTAACTAAGTTGAGACTAGACGACAATCCAACTGTTACATCTTCGCCAGTATTATCAATGTAAGTGACTGTTCTCGTTCCACCAGTTGCAGGATCATTATAAGTAGCTGAAGCAGGGTTATTGTAAGTTCCATTCGCAACTCCTGCGTCTACATTAACCGTAAACTGAATTTGTACTGAACCACCACCAGGAATCGAAAAAGTACCCCAAGATAAGTTGCTTGTTCCTGCTGTAGGCGCAGATGTAGTAGGACGTGTTGCACCTCCTGACAAAGTAATCGTAGGTGCGGGAAGAGCTGCAAGAGTAAACCCTGCGGGTAAACTGTTGTCGTTGATCACAACATTATTTGCTGTGGCTAAACCTGCACCATTACTAACAGCAATTGTGTAGCTCGCTGTACCACCGGGACTTGTGGTAGGTGTACTAGTAGTTTTTACAACTGTTAAAGCAGGAACACAAGCTGCACCAGAACTAGCTCCAGGGATAACACCAACTGCAAGTGGTACGGCTAATCCAGTTCCAGCTACAGCCCCATTATTGGGGTTAGCTGCAATACCAGTAACACCTGCTATACCCCCTTGTAGGTCAGCTGTCACACCAGGATTAGAAACCACAACACCGCCGCCGCCACCGCCGCCTGGACCATGCGGGTCGTTGAATATCGCACTACCACCATTACCGCCCCTGACGTTAACTGTGAGCCCAGTAAGATTGTTACTCAGTGCAGAGACTAATACACTACCGCCAGCACCGCCGCCGCCGCCGCCATCTCTGGTTACAGAACGAGCATTTGCACCATTAGCACTGATCGTTCCCGCATTACTTACCGTATTGGTTCGTAACATTACTAATCCACCGCCCGATGCGCCACTGCTAAATAAGCCACTGAGAGAATCATCTGTATCAGGTGGCGAAAAAGAACCATTGTTGGTTGTTCCTGCACCACCACCACCACCAAGTACTAGAAGATTGGTAGCCGCAGGAAAAGGCGCACCGCCAAATCCACCTGTTGGTAAGTTAGAAGACCATGCTCGGCCACCAATCCCTCCAGAGCCGCCATTACTACCACCACCACCTCCAGAATTTTGATCGTTACTATTGCTATTACCATCAGTACTTCCCCCGCCTGCATTTCCAGGAGAACCTCGACCATAACTGCCATCGGGATAACCTTCATCAGTGTTATCAACCAGCAATAAAGTTGTTGGATTAATTACAAATCTTGGCGTTCCTGCTATACCTTCTGCCTTAGAGCCATTTTTATCCAATGTTGAAAGAGTTCTGTAATCAGTATTGGGACTAACAGCACCATTGAGTAACCGACCTCCTCCACCTCTAAACCCTCTGCCATCCACATTGATACTACCCGTTAGATTTAGGTTACCAGCGACATCATAGGCGACGATTGCGCCTGTGTTGCCATTCCAAAATGATGACGTAGCAGAGCCTAGGGTGGCACTGGAATATTGTGGTACGCGCACCACTTGATAAGTCTGTCTGCCTTGGGTCGCCGTTGCTGCCGAGCTAAAGTAACTGTTGATCAGCCCCCCGCCATTAGTTCCTGTAATGGGAACTGAACCTGCGGCTACTGGACCAGTCGCTACTACATATTCATACCTACCAGCCGTACCGCCAGTAAACCCACTAGCCCCATTGGTAGGTTGTGTGCCTCCTGCTACTAAAGCTGGAACATCTCCACCGACACCATTCCCATAAGCATCGGTATTAGTAGAGTTGATCGTGGCATCCTGCATTTGAATGATCAGTAATAGATCTCCAGCAGTGATCGCAGTGGGAGCGCCATTAACATCTATAGCTCCAACGGAAATCGAGGTAGCTCCTGCTGTGGCTGTGCCTATCCCCGGATAATAAGTGTTAATCACTCCCGCAGGAGCGCCAACACCGTCCTTACCAGGGACTGCACATAGAGCAGGAGTTGCCTGAGCATTAACTGGCTCTATGAATGATGGGAGTGAAATTTTACTTGAAGTGGCAGAAAAAAAGACTTGAGAAAATGGGATAGGAAAGAAGGAAAAAAATACAAATAAGCAAGCTAAAAGTAAGGGTAGCCACTTACGACGGTAAGTAGTAATTAGCTTTTTTATGGACTTTTCTATATTTATCGGTAGATTGAATCGTGGATTCATATTAATGACTTTCTATGCTTAAAGGATATATGAAAGAAGACTGAATTTCAGTCGCTCATTATTGTTCTCTTAGTTCTCAATTTGCAAATCTTCCTTCTGTGATTCAAAGCGAATCTCGACATCGCGCACATCGGTAAATTCAATTTCGACACGCCGATCGCGGGCATAGTCAGTAACTTGATTACCCTGTGAGGCGCGTTGGGTTTCGCCAAGCGATCGCACGGTCATCCGTTCAGAAGCAATACCCTGTCGCATTAGGTAATTACGAACTGCCCGCGATCGCCTAAAGCCCAGTTCGCGGTTGTAGGTCTCACTAGCTCTAGGGTCAGTATGTCCTGAGAGGGTAATCATAATTGTGGGATATTGCTTTAATACATCAGCGATCCGATTTAGGACTTTAGCGCTGATAGGGCTGATTGCATCACGATCTAGCGCAAAGTGAATTTGCCGTGGCACAGATAGCACAATTGGCTCCTCTGGCGGTGGGGGAGCTTGGACAATCTGAGGGGGTGTCGTACATGCGGGAATAGTTGCATCGACCTTTGCTAGTTCAGGAGCCGACAGATCGGGATTAACGATTCTGGCATTGAAGGCTGGCTCAGAAGTGCCGTACTGTGGATCAGTGGCGATCGCGCTAATCGTATCGCCAACTTGGAGATTATTTAAAGAGGCAGCAAATTTACCCTTAGCATCAGTCTTGACCGTGGTCAGATATTCACCAAGAGAACCATAGGGCAGACTGAGATCCACTTTGTCAGCGACACGATATATGTCTACTTCAGTATCAGGATCAGCCGTACCATCAATATTGACTTGGCTCGGACTAAACATCGGAAAAGTTGTCGCTAAAAAAGTCGGTGCATTGATCGCTCCATTAGCGGTATCTACGCGCCGAAAATGAGAATCACGGGGGCGATTAATGCCGTCACCTGTAATGAAATCGCGAGTATTCACATGGCGCTGAGAAATCAAGTCAATACTCAAGCCCTTGAGAGCCGAAAAAGTATTTTTGCGAATTAGATTGCGATCGCTTTTAGGATAAGCAGCGATCGCTACACCTGCACCACGTTGATTGCGAATTTGATTATTTGTAACTTGATGATCGTTGCCCATTAAATAAATGGCGGCGTAGTTGGCACTGCGATCGTTAAACAAAATGCGGTTATCTTCAATGGTGATCGCGCCTTTAGGCTTGAACAGATAAACGCCACTGCCATCATTAGCACAAAGGATATTTCCCTTGATACTTAAGTTGGCAATTTCACCTTCGAGATAGATCCCGTGAGGCATTCCATCAAAACCATTGCTAGTAATTGCATTTTTGAGAATCTGCGTTCCTGTTGCTTTTACCGATGTGACGATGCCACTACCCTCGTGGTAAGCAATACGATTGCGACGGATCAGCGTATCAGTACTATTAAATAAATAAACCCCAAAACTAGAGGGTTGTTTGGGCATTTTGCCTGTGGGCGTAATGCCCAGCCAGTTAGCTTCGAGAATGACACCTTGAGGGGGAAGATTGCTGTCATAGAAGGGCGAAAATTTGGCGGGTTGCTGTTGCTGTGTGGTGTCGGGCGGTGGTGCTTGGTGGGAAATGAAAATATCGGCGGATGGTGTGGTGGTTGGGACGCTCTCGATCGCATTAAAGCCATAGATACTTAAGCCCTTGATCGTCACGCCATCAGCAACAATGGTCAAACCTCGGAAAATTTCCACACCATCGGCGGGAGAAATCTCCACAATTGGTTGGGGAATCGCTAGCTCTTGGGCAAAGGAACTTTGAGAGTCATAGCCTGCTTGAGTCGTACCGTCAATAGTCAGGTATGGACTAGTAAGGTCTGGTAGAGGCTTGCTTAACAAAATCTTGGTGCGATCGCTAGGCAAATTAAAGCCAATCTGTGAACCTTTTTGATTAACTAAGGGCTTCACCTGAGAGCGTTCAGTATCACTAAGCCGTTCAAGGGTAAGGCTACCATTGGCGATCGCCACGGCTTCGCGCAGGGTTAACTCGAGATCGGGTTGGATGTCACCATCGCGATCGCTATTTACAATAATTTGGTATTTGAGAAGACTGGGCGAAGTGGTTTGGGTAGTGTTTTGGGCGATCGCCAGATTGTCATTTGCCCTAAACATTTCGATAGCTATACCAGAGAGACCGATCAACCCGATAGAACTAATCAATGTAGCTGTTAATTTTTGGCTGGTTACTTTTTGCATAGTTCCTAGTTCTTTAGATTTGAGAGTTGATCGGGATCGATCACAAAGCCGCTTTTCTCGGTAGTGCTAATTCCCATGGCTCGCAGGAGTGCTGTTACCGTATCACCTTCACTAGTCAACAAGAAGTTAAACGCGGTGGCAAGACGGCGGGTGGCTCCATCCGTAGGATTGACATTGGCTGGACTATTCGCAGAATTATTCACGGTTAGTTCATTACCCAATAGCATACTTACCAGTTGCGTTGGTGAGGCTTCAAAGGCATAACTCCAGAGGCGATCGCGATCATCCGATGGGAAAGCAGGATCGACAGGTCGAGCGATCGCCAGCAAGAACGAATCGACGGTTGGCAATTGGGTTAACAAGGGGCTAAATTCAAGATTGGGGATTTGAATAGATGTATTAAATACTGGATTGAATTGAGGATTAAGTTGAGAATCGGGAATTGCACTTTCCAGCCAATTGGACAAGCGGCGATCGGCTTCTAACAAAACCGCCAAGGGCGAAGTAGAAGTATCGGCAGTTGCCAAGGGGACAGGAATAGTGGTAGCACTTGCCTGAGAAGTTGATGGGGTGGTTGGGGTTGTCGCAATATTAATATTGCTCTCATCTACATTCAATGAGATATAAACTTGCGAATTCCCTGCTTGATTGGCTCTATTAGAACTTAGTAAAATGCGATCGGAACTCACACCCTTATCCAGTAGATAGCTCCTGACAGCAAGTAATTTAAATGTTTCTAGATCCTGTCCTGACACAGCACTGAAGGCTGAGCTAGTCTGAATCTCAAACATCAAATTAGGATTGGTATTCAGTCGCTCAACCATCCGATCCAGAGTGGCATAGCTCAAGTCTGCAATTTTACCGTCGTTGCCCACATCCACACCTACAGAAATATTAGGATTTGCGCCACTAATATTCGAGGGACGATTAACAGGTGTGGCATTAGCTTGCAAAGTGGATTGAGCATTGGGCAAGATGCTTTGCAAAAATTCGGTTGTCGGCGAATTGGATGCCATCGTTTGCAAACGGGTAGCGATCGCATTAAAGACATCGGCTTGACCACTGAGCGCAAAACTAACGGGGGTAGCATTGGCCGTACTAGCTTGATTAGAACTGTTGGTGCTAGCAATACCACCTAAGGAGCGTAAGGTCATCTGCGAGCTTGCGACACCACGTTCAAGTAAGTACTTTCTCGCCGCCATCATGCGATTTGCAGCCAGATTATCACCTGAGTTCATCTCGGCAAGTGAGCCAATATGTCCTTGGATGTCAATGGAGAGATTATTATATTCTTTCAAGACTGATGCTAAGTTTTCTAGAATCGCAATATCTGATACTGCTAACTCTGTACTCTTGCCTTGACGACCCTCTTTAAAGGTCAGCGATCGCGCTACATTTAGGCTGATGATTTGAGGACTAGGGGGAATGGCTGCCGCTAGTTTCTGCTCAGGTTGTGGTGTTTTAGCCACTGGTGCTACAGGCTCAACAGGCTCTTGTTGCTGGCGTGGAGGAGTCTTTTGCAAGCCAAAGCCATCAAACAACTCGTTCAACTTCACGGTGATGCCTGCATATAGACCACTTGCCGATCTGGAACCATTAAAATCGCGATCAACATTAACGGAACCACTGCTATAACCAGCCGCTAAGCGTAGGTTAGGAGTGAGGAAATAGCCAACTTCGCCGACTAATCCTAGTTCACTGTAGCCTGCGGTTGGTTGATTGAGAAATCTAGTTTCTCCCACTAGTTCGACGTTATAGCCAAGACGATAGGTAACTCGAAATTGCGATAAATTGGTACTAGATACACCTGTGAAATCACGGGCGATCGTGGTGGTGCTATTACGGAGGGCAAGCTTGCCATAAAATTCCCATTGCCAGTTAGGAGCATAAATTGCTTCTAGCGCAAGGGTGTGATCGGCATAGCCACTACCGCTACCGATCAGCAGTGACTCAGGGACAATACTGGGGTTTTGGCGATATTCATAACGTAAGAGAACGTTGAATTTGTCATCTTCAGGATCGCGATAGGCAAGCCCGACCTTGAGATTGGAGATCGTTCCCAATCCAGAGATTAATTGATTGGCTGCACTTGATTGCTGATAGTTAAACAGCATCGTCAAAGCAGGAGAGAGCTTACCCAGAGCCGCAGCCGTAAACACGGTACTAGTAGTATTACTGTCGCTACGATGTTCAAATCTAGCACTTGCCTTGAAGTCAGGATTATCTGTATATTCCGCCCCAATGTTGAAGCTGCTGCCGTTTTGGAAGGTCAGGGCGCTAGAGGATTGACCAACCGCAAAGGGCTGTAAAAATGATGTTCCTGTAGTTGTAGCGGTAGCAAAACTGCCAAATATATGTTCATAACCAAAACTCATGCGTAGTCCTGGTAATATTTGCCAGCGCTGATTAATACCCAATGCACCTTGAGTAGATGCGGCATTGTTCGCACCACCAATCACCGAATAACGTCCTGTAAAGGTAGTATCAGTGCCGAGTTTATACTCTCCCAACAGATCGGCACTGGTGATGGCATTGCCTGCTAGAGGTCCTGAATGGAACCATTGCTGCCCCAATCTTGCGGTCAATCCTTGAACAATTGTCCAATCTAGTGCGAGAACACTGCGATCAGGAATGACAGCATCGGAGCTTGCGGAAAGGCTTACTTCATTTTGGGCTGTCACTCGCAGATTATCGGCAATTGGCACACTGAGACGCGATCGCAATTGGGTGGAGTTACTCGATAAAACATTGGGGATTTGGCGATCTTGGCGATCGCGATATAACACATCTAGATTCAGTAGTGCTGCACCGATATTTTGCTGCACGCCCAAACTAATTGTGCGAAGTGAATTATTTACTAGCGATCCAGGGATGGCTTCTTGCCTCGTATTGAGAAGATCGGCAAGGGTCGTCAATGGACGTGGCGCAATACCCACATTGTCTTCTTGGTCATAGCGAAATTGCAGGCTAGTTGTGGGACTGATCTTGGCACTTAAATTTCCTCCGTATCGAGTTTGTCCTGGCACGAAACTAATCGTGGCATTATTAGCAAAACCTGTTTCCGCCTTACTGTAATAGAGCTTACCGAGAATACCTGAAGCAATCTCACTGTTTAACTCAAAGCGCATTGCTGAGCCGCTCACGTAGCCCAAGATCTCCGAATCATTTTGCGATCGGGCATATTCAGCAATTAGTTGAGTCTTCTCACCAAAGGAGATGAGGGCATTCGCACCATACAGAACAAAATTGCGAATGCCGAGACTTTCTTTAAAATAATTTGCACCAATCCAACTAGGCTGACTTTGACTGCGGTTGAAATGATAACGTAGCTGTCCACCATAAAGACTACTGTCACCACCGACCTGCTCATTCTGATAAGTAACGACTATTTGACGACGTAAAAGTTGTCCAGCATCACCCAGTTGGGTTTGCAATAATGGCTGTCGAAATAGAATGGAGCCATTGTCATAGTTAATATCGTAGTCTTTGCCACGGATTAGCTCTTGGCGCGAGACTACTGTACCTGCACTAAAGAAATCGATTAATTCGATAGTTACATTCTCACTACCATTGATTAACAAACGTTTCGAGAGAAAGTAAGTGCCACTCGTGCCATTAGGGGTGATCGTGTCGCGCTGAAATCCTTTGCCAACGTTGCTATAAAAGCCCGTAATTTGCAGATCGCCTAAATTAAAGTTCCCTTTGAAACCTTGCAATTGCCTTGAAATCGCACTAAACTGCTGCGATCGCGTGGCGAACTCTTCTGTCCCATAATTACCCCACATGAAGTAATCAGTACTTGCACCCTGCACAGGCGAATTACGCTCAAAGCGCAAAAACAGGCTGTCATAGGATGGCGTTGTGCGAGTTACGCTAGAGCTATCACCATAGACAGGATATTGTTGATCGCAATATTTTTCTGTGCCAGCTAAGCTGCTATTGCCAGCACAGTCTTGATTAAGAGTGCGGCTGTTATTAAATGCACCTGTAAATAGCCATTCTCCAACACGTCCAGTTCCAAATACCGCACCATATAGGTCAACTTGAGTACGATTGTCGCGATCGGCAGGCAAAAAGTCCCGCAAGCTGCGATAGAAGTCAGTTCCTCTTGCGCCAACCCGCAGATCAATTACTCCAGTCACCAATGAAGGGCGCAAATCAGTTTCAAACTGAACCTGCGTAAAAGCTTCCATTTGAGCGTTAACCGCTCGAATTGTCACTGTTCCTGTCTTTAATCCCGATCGCAACTGGGTTGAGAACTTCCCTTGTTTAGCTTCAACTTGAAAGCCGGGCTGTTCTGACGAAGCATCAGTACCAATAAACGTACCTTCACTAGCTTCAAGGGTGACTAATGCATCCCAGTTGGAACGATTGCCATCTTCATCAACTAATTGTCCATCAACTGTCACATAGGAACGCCCATCCGCAGGAACTTTCGATTCCAACGTACTCACAACTAATTTAGTGGGAGCGCCACGAACTTTGAGATTGATGGAACTAGAAGCTGATTCAGAACCGATCGCTCTTGCCGTAATCTGGTTGTCACCTGCCTGCAAAGGTACGCCATACCATGTTTGCGTGATGGTTTTATTAGTTTCATCTAGTTCCGATCGCCCAATTGAACTAGGATCAACAGCTTTTCCATTTACCAAAAGCTCAATCCTAGCATTGCTCGGCATTTGGATGACTACGGTCGCCGCAGGAGCATCCAAAACAGTGCCAACCGTAGGCGAAAGAATAACGATGCGCGGAGATGAGTTGTCAGATGGATTAGGAGTATTAGCAGTTTTCGGAATATCGGTAACAGCCTCAGAAGTCTTGAGGGTGCTAGGAACTTTCTCAGTAGATGAGGATTGATCTAGTTGTTGAGAATTTTTACTCTGATTAGGTTTTTCTCCAGTCTGACGATCCGTTTGACTAGTTAAGTTGTCTTTTTGCTTAATGTCTGGATCATTTTTGATGTCAGTAACTAATTCTGCTTTGACCATTGCTGTTGTCAGTAACAACATGATCTGCGGCAAAACTAAAATCCCTAACTTTACAAGAGGTGCAGAAGTGTTTTTCATTACTTTGTACCTTCCTGTTTTGTATCGCTTATACCACGAGCCGCAGGGGTGACTGCAAAGTTAACCCGCCCTAATGCTCCAGGAGCAAGTCGCACTAAACGAGATTGGCTATTACGCTCAATAAAATACAAGTTAGGTGCAAGGGTATATCCTGGAACGGAAGTTAAGTCGAGTGCTAAAGTGCGGTTACCAGATAGAACACTACTGAGAGAGTAAAGTCCATTCGCATCAGTCACTATTCGATTACCATCATCCATATAAATCACTGCATTCGGTACGCCTGGTTCACCGGGTTGCTGTTCGCCATCAAAGTTTTTATCAACAAATACTCGTCCAACTAAGGTTCCACAATCGGACAAGATCCCTGGACGAATTCGCATCAAATGTGATACAGGCCCAGTACGAACGATTCGTCTGTTATCAGTACGTGTACCTGATATAGAGGCTCGGTTAATCCCACTTCCACGAATCGCATCATTGGTAACCTGTGCAGCATAGACAATATTAAGGGGAATATTGTCAGATGCTATAGGAAGTGCAACATTGGGGCGGAAAGTCAAGCTGCGTCCATTCCGTTCCACGGTTACATTAACTGCATTGCCACCAAGCTCAGCACGAACTGAACCATCAACATATTGGAAGCCTAGTGGTAAATCGTCGCGAATTTCGGGATTATTAATCAACGTAGTTGACAGATTTCTAGCATTTAAGCGATAAACAACAATATCGCCTGGCTCTGCTGCGGCGCGATCGCCTGTTTTTAAAAGTTGAATTGCTTGAGCTTCGCAGGTCGCAATATCAAGATTATTGATGGCTACAGCTAAACTTAAACCTACAGTTTCGGCATTAGCGATATTAATAACCCCATTTACAGAGGTAGCTGCATTCGTAGCTGAGATCGGTTCGCCATCTAGGGCTGTAGCAGTGTAGCTAACAATATTACCACTGCGTGCAGTAATGGTAATTCTGACCCTTCGTTCGGCAAGGGGCGAGGTTGCGGGTGGCTTTACCGCTAAAATGTATTCTCTCCCAACATCAACTTGACCACGGCTGACATCCAGCAAAAAGTTGAATCGACCCTGATCGCTATTGACCAAGACGAAGGGATTAGCGTTAAAGAAATTGGGACTGATACCAACTGCTTGTTTTGTCCTAGGTGGCACTGTAGCCGTTAGCGAAACAGGTAAACCAATATCACCAGTGGAATTCAGTAATTCATACAAGCCCACACTGAAGCCCGTGTAATCTGGTAATAGCCCCCCATCACAGGAGGTCAAAGTACCAAATGGATCAACTAGTGGGGGGACTATTGGTATAGTTGATGCTTGAAGTACAGCAGAAACTCCAGTAAAGGTAGAAATTACATTTTCTGGATTGGTGTAACTATAGCTGAAGGTCGCAGTATTCCGAATCTGAGTAGTTGTCTGAGCTGGTTGCGCCAAACTAGATTCGCATACTTGAAAACTTCCAAACAGAACTATGGCAGTAAGGCTTAAACTGTTTCGCAGAAAATTCTGTTTTATTGCACAATTTCGAGTTTTCATTTCCAACAGTTAACCTTAAAACCCTGTAAATATTTTCAGAGATAGAATCCGCACTGTGACGTAGTGCAATTCATAAATTTTCTTATGCTAAAGCATATTTAACGAATGCGAACTTTATAGGTTGCGTAGGCAACTGTTTTCGCCGAGAAGTTATCACCAAATCTCCAGCGAATGTGAGTGTACATGCTTTCTGGCGCTGGACGGGTGACAATTTCTCCATTTTCTAGCTTGACGCGAATTGTGGGCTTTTCAGTGTAAGTTTTACCGCCATCAATGCTGTAGTCTAGTTTTGCACCTTCCACGTTTGGAAGAGTTGCTGAACCTAGGACATAAACTGAACCTTTGGGAATTGGTTGATTGACGACTAACTTTTTGATTTGCCGATCGCTAGTATTGCTTGCAGTTACAACATAGCGAATGGTTTCTCCTGGACGGAGTGACGCATCAGTGGGCAGTGGTTTCCAATCAACGCGCCCAGAAGCTGTAGCAATAATTGATTGCCTTTCCGCAGCAAGTTTTAGTTGCACTGGGGATTCTTGCTTAGCCGTTTGCGCGATCGCAGGGTCACTATTTTGCAAGCTAGCTAGGCTTGGCATTACAGTAGCAAAAGAGATAGAAGAAATAAGGGCGATCGCACCCAAACTGGTTATATTTATACGTTTCATTTGGCTTACCTGATTTATAACAATCAACAAACAACAAAGATCAACAGTAACTACTAGCAAGATCAAGTAATGGGGATTCGATTAGGTTCAGTCAATCTGAACCTAATCGAATCGATAAATTCAATCAACTACCTATCTGACACGACGTTGGAACGTGAAGGTTCCATTAGCTCCTGGAGCTAATGTGGGAATACTGTCGAGATATCTAGTGACATTCACATCTGCGGTTGTTGTAGCCGTTGCACCGTTAAAGAAGGTGATAACAGCACCAGCAGTAGCATCTGCCGCAGTATTAGCCACGTTGAAAGTAGTAGTAGCCCAGTTGTTAGTACCAGCCGCACCATCTTCGGTAATGACGATGTTGTTCGCATTCAAGATCACATTCCCAGTGCCAGATGCAGGTGTGGAAATGTTACTGTAGGTGATCTGATACAGGATAATATTGCCTGGAGCAGGAGTTTTAGGGTTACCATCTAGGATGCCATTTGCACCTGCTACTGGTGCTCCAGTAGTTCCATCCAGAATCTGAGAAGCCTTAACGAGATTCAGGTACCCAGTATAGACACGATCCATCTTGATGTTGAATGGATTGTCTTGAGCTAAGGATGCTACTGTTGGGTCTGCCCCTGTCCCATTTGTAGTCCTCTTGAACGTAGAGCCATCACCAGTATTGCTATTTACGTAGGAGACAATTGGCACAGAATAACCAGTTGTGACAACAGAACCAGCAGGGAGATCAACAGTAACTGTATAGTTTTGAGAACCTCCAATTCCTAATGAAGGAATGATAATTGGTGTAGCAACAGCGTCTCCTGTTCCTGCTGCATTGGGACCACTGGATGTTAGTGCAAAACTAGTATTGGCTGAGGTATATGTATAGAGAGCAGTACGACCACCAAAGGAGATTCTGACAATCGTGTTATCGGGTAAACCTGCATGATTTGGAAGGTTAGTTAAATCATAAGCTTGAATTTGTCCTGCTGTAGGCGTTAAGGTGTTGTTAACAGCTTGAGCAGCCAATCTTGCTGAAATTGGCTCCAAAGTCACGTTGTCCAACTGGTTAGTGTTGGTTGCAGGGTTTTGAACCGTATTGGTAAATGTAACTGGTAATGGATCGTAAGTACTTCCAGGTGCTCCTGCTGCACCAGCAGGGACATCGGTTGCCGACCTATTCACAAAGTCGGTTTGAGCAGTTCCATCTGGACCAAGAGCACCAGGTACTCCTGGAGGACCATTCAAGATAATCCCAGCAGGATTGATTGTGAAGACGTTGGCTTCACCACCAGTACCAGTACCTTGGTTGTTGTTGGCGGGATCACCGATCGGGTCAGTACCGTCGGTAGCGGGGTTAGCAACACCAGTGGGAGAAGTTGCGGGTGTGGTGATCGGAGCTGGGGGTACACCTGCTTCATAGTTGTTGGGATTCTGGTCGCCAGACTCGTCATAAACTAGAGGATTGGTCGGACTGATCAGGCCGGGCGTAGATTGACCAAATACTTGGGCAATGTTGGCAATAGTGACGGGAACAGCGGCGACACCAGTCGTAATTACGCGGAATTGGAAGCCAGTGGGATCTGTTACTGTTGTGGTTCCTGCTGGTAAAGGTCCAAGGGCAACATATCCAACTCGGGTTACACCAGCAGCAGGGACAGCACCAGTTTGCCAGTTTTGCCCTACAGCTAGAGGTCCAGTGGCCGTAGCGACCGTGCTATAAACCCTTGTCCAAGTGACTCCACCGATGGTTACAGTAGCAGCTCCAAAAGTATTATCTAGAGTTGTTTGAGCAGGAATTGCATCAGAGATTAAGATCCTATTCGCAGCAACACCATCAAGAGTAATAGCTGTAGGTAATAATGGCGCGGGAGTAATGCCTGTAGTACCTGCAGGAGGGGTATTCTCAACTCTCAAATCTAAACGGTATGTGAGTTGGTCATCGGTGAGTGCGGCAGTTCCAGCAGCATAAGCAATGCGAGTCTTCAGGACCGTGGCTAATGCAAGGTTATTAACTGCTGTCGCCAAAGGCACTGTCGTGAAAGCTGCCGCTTCTCGAACACCGTTAACTGGCGCACCTGGGTTACCAGTAGCAGGGTTGATCGTGTACACATCCGTAGGTAACGCACCAGCTTGAGTTTGGTTTTGAGTTCCTGCGCTGTTGTCGTTAGCACCAGTATCACCAAGTCTCACTGATACTGGGTTGCCTGCGACTGTTGCTGTGACTGTCACGGGCACTTGGACTCGGATCGTACCGTTAGGAGGAATAGTGCCATCAAATGCAGCAAGCGCTGGAGTGGCTTGTACAGCAGTTATAAATGCAGCAAGATCGTTTGTTGCTATACCACCTGCGGGAATATCTACAGGCGTAGTCAGGACAATGCCATTAATTTCGGTGACGGTTATGGTTCCTTGTGTTCCACCTACAACCGTTGAAGTGCCAGGAATATTAATGGCGGTGACATCGTTTCCAACGTTAGTGATTAGGAAGTTGTAGTTAACAACATCATTAGTGGTGACACTACCACCGTTAACATCAACGATACCAGCAGGAACGGCTGTCACACCTGCCACTTCAGCTACTGTAGCTGTGACTTCATTTGATGTTGCGTTGATCGGTACACCAGGATTGTTGGGATCTTCGTAAGTACCTGTAGCTGTGTTTCTGATAATTGTCCCAGCAGGAGTGAGGGGTACAACCTGAGCGGAGGCTAATAGTGGGAGTAGTAGTGAAACACCACTTCCTGTCAATGTTGCTGCTATCAACCGATAGAATGAAGATTTTGATTTGTTTTTGGGACTATGTTTAAGCATATCGGATTGATTTTCCTCACTAAAAAAAAGCAACAACGTGTTTCGTTACAGGTAATGTTTTGACAAAATATTACCTATCTGTTAGATAGCAGCGATCTATCAGTAATTAATTTAAGTAGTTGATTTTTTAACTAAAATTTGACAATAAAGTACCTGAGATTTCGATTTGTTGCATCGAAATCTGAAAGCATATTTCCAAATAATAGAATCAGCCTACATAGGGTTATTTGAATATTAAGACCAGATATTTAGAAACCTCTCCCAGATGCTAAATATCTTGGCAGTTATTCAAATTAAGTTGTGTTTATGCAGTTATTCCATATTAATGACGGATGATATCTACATAAACTTACTAGCGAACGTATACGTATATCTCACAAAAGAGTTAGATATTACAAATTTAATTTTCACTACGTATTGATTAAAATTGATTGAATTTACCAATACGCGGAATAGCTTACATTATACTACCCAATAATTACAATAAGTTATCCAAATATTGTCTATTAATTTTTATTGTTTCTTATTGATGGCTTCAAAATCAATTGTAGTTTTTTGGGTTTGTGGAAATGTAAATCTTCTGAGTGCGCTTCCATCAACCATCTAGGCTTATTGTATATTCAGATGCCACATTCTCTGATTACGATCGCGATAGAATATAGTCATGACTAGCAATACTCGCAAAGAAAATCTAATTAATGCGATCGCACCTGTGAATCGCGGCTTGCAAATGTCCGAAAATCAGCGTAAAATGATTTTTTCAGCGGTTGCGTATCTTGAAGAACTCAATCCTACACCTGCGCCTACTCAAGCTCCTGAATTGTTGGATGGCAATTGGTTATTGTTATTTACGACTAGTCAAGAGCTTTTGGGAATTGATCGCTTTCCACTTTACAAGCTGGGTAACATCTATCAATGTTTGCGCGTATCGGAAGGCAAGATCTTTAATGTTGCTGAGATTAAGGGTTTACCTTTACTGAGTGGTCTAGTAAGTGTTTGTGCTAACTTTACGGTTGTTTCTGATAAACAGGTTAAGGTTAACTTTGAGCGATTGGTAGCTGGTTCGCAAACTTTAATTGGTTATCAAGATGTGAATAGTTTCATCGATACTTTGCGATCGCCTAAGAAATTATTGGCGATCGATTTCCAAATTAAGCGAGAAGATCAGAAGGGATGGTTAGAGACAACCTATCTCGATCAAGATTTGCGAATTGGTAGAGGAAATGAAGGTAATCTATTTGTTTTGAGAAAAGTTTAACAAACGGGCTGCTTCGCAGCCTAATTAAGAACTGATGTTACGTAGAACAAAGATCGTTCTAATGTTTTTATGTCAACTTAAAAGAGGATTTGGAGACCAAATCCCTACATATTTGTAAAAGTAGGGGCTTAGTCTCCAAGCCCAAATCTCAGCCTTCCACGTAACATCAGTTCTTAACTGATGTTACGTGGAATTCAGATAATGAACCTCTTGCTGCTAGCATAACAGGGCAACCACGGGGGGATTGCCCCTACCTGTAAATTTTAGATCTTGTAGGGGCTGCGCCCCCGTGCCAGCCCTAGACTTACGCCATCGCAAGAATTCCTTCCACGTAACATCAGTTAAGAATTACGAATTACCAATGCAAAATCGTTTAATCCAAACCAAGATCCACTTTTGGAAGAAGTGGTTCTATACTGCTGGTTTATTTATTAGCGCGATCGCTTTAACATTCCTTCTTTCTCATAACCAAAGTGCTTGGGGGCAAGCCGAACTTTTAAAACTAAATTGGTGGATAGGACAAAATAAAAATGATGTGTCTACTGTGGATCATGCGTTAGTTACTTTGGATGGTTATAAATTGTTTGTATTGGCTTCTCCTAGCACTAATCAAAAATTTCCACTGGAACAACGGGTACAGGGCATTGAAGAAGAACTGTATCGCATTGCTAATAGCAACTTTGACCCTGCTAGTTTACAAGTGACTACGACTATTGATGAGCAGAGTGGACAGCCTGTGATTGCGATAGGCGATCGCTACTTGATGACTGTAACGACGATGGATGCTCAACTGCAAGGACGTGATCCGCTAGGTTGGGCAAATCAAATCACCCAAACTTTGCGTGAGGCGTTGACTAGAGCTAGACAAGAGCGCCAACCGCAATTTTTAATCAATCAGGGATTAATTACGGCTGGGATTATTTTGGTGATGTTCATTGTGCTTCGGTTGATTACTTACTGGCAGGGGCGTTTAAAGTTAGAGAAAGACACGATTAAGGCGCATATAGAACATGAAGCACCACCATATCTTGATTCTGTGGCTGTGATTGACTTGCAGCAACAACTGACGCAGCAACAAAAAGCTAATCTTAGCGATCTCAAAAGGCGGGTTTTGGAGCTAGGCTATGTGGGTGTTTTGGGAAGTGGTAGCTTTATTATTTTGGGTCTATTTCCCTATAGCCGTTGGTTGCAATCTTTCTTGCTATCGACTCCTTTGCAAGTTGTGGCGATCGCCTTCGTGACTTATTTGTTAATTCGGATTAGCAACCTGTTGATCGAGCGGTTTTCAGGCTTTTTAAAAGCTAGGGATTTTGCGATGCTCAAGCCTTATCAGCGCTTGGATTTGCGAGTATCGACTGTTTCGCAGGTTCTCCGTAATGTTACGGCGATCGTGTTAGTTGGTTTAGGAACTTTAGCGATCCTCTCTGCGATCGGTTTTGATTTGATTCCGCTTTTGGCAGGGGCGGGAATTGTGGGAATTGCGATTTCCTTTGCGGCTCAGGGATTGATTAAAGATGTAATTAATGGATTTTTGATTATTTTAGAAGATCAATATGCGGTGGGTGATGTAATTATCGTGGGTGAATTAGGTGGTTTAGTGGAAAATATGAATCTGCGGGTCACGCAGGTTCGGAATAATGAAGGTCAACTGATTACTATTCCCAATAGTGCGATCGCGATCGTGCAGAATCTCTCTAAGGACTGGGCGCGAGTGGATCTGAGCATTCGGGTTGCCTATGATACTAATCCTGATCGGGCGCTGGATGTGTTGCGGAAATTAGCTCAAGAGATGTATCAAGAGCAGATTTGGCGAGCTAAGATTATGGAACCTCCTGAAGTTTTAGGTATTGATGATTTGCAGCATTCAGGGATGTTAATTCGGATCTGGATTAAAACTCAACCGCTTCAGCAATGGGCTGTGGCAAGAGAGTTTCGTCGTCGCCTAAAGTTAGTTATGGAGCAAGAAAACATTGAGATTGGCATTCCCCAACAGGTTTTCCAGTTTTCAGCTACCGCGCAAGTTCCTAATGATCTACCTCAACCCCCTTTGTAAGTGGCTATAGCAATGCAGGAAGCTCTTCCATGTAACATCAGTTAGTATTCAAAACTCAATTCTCAATTTCTATTTTTTTGGTTTTTTTGTGCCTGTCTGCTTGACTGTTTTTTTCTCTTTTTCGCGTTCTTTTTGAATGCGTTCTAATAAGACTGATGCTGGCTCATCGTTGGGGTCTTGCTCGACGAGTTCGCCTTTGAAGGCTTTGGAGAGAATGGATTGGTCAAGAGTACTTAGAGATATATTCATGTTTATACATTCACTCTTAATAGAATCAATTAATTCCATGTATTTAGAAATTCTATTTACAATTTCTTTTTGTTCTTCAAGAGGCGCAATTGGAACTAAATATTGTCGTATATCTTTTAAATGCAGGTGTAAAAGACCTGAGCCTGTTCCAAGCATTTGCTGTTGCAGTTGAGGTGAGGAAAAAGACAACTCTAAATAATCTGACATCTGATAACAAACTGGTTTGATTAGGGCTACAGAGACAAAAATGCTGAATACTGTGTCTGTTCTAACAACTCTGGTTATACCCAAAGTTCCATCCTTAGTTATTAAAATATCTCCACGCTCAGGATTAGTTCTGTCTTGGAATTGTTCATGATCTTCCTTAGAAATATATTTGACATCTTCAAAAGATATACCTGAGCCAACGGTTAGATTTTTTACAGTTATAAATGGTATCCCAGATTCAATATAGTTAGGTTTCTTGTGAACACCGTCAACCACCTTATTAGAAATTGCTTCAACACTAGACCACTGCCAATTATCTGGCAATTTCAAAAACTTGATTTTTTCAGAATGTATATCTACGTTCTCCCAATCTCTACTAATATTCTCCTTATACTTTTCTTTCCAATTATCTGTAAGAGGATCTTTACCTTTAGCCATCATTTTTTCTAATTCTATTTGTTCCCATTTCTCACGACGTTCTTTACGGATGCGTTCTAACAAGACAGAGGCAGGCTCGATGTTAGGATTTTGTTCGCGCCAATCGGCGGTGAGGTCGCCACGAAAGGCGGCGGCGAGGACAGACTGACGAAACTGCTCGATTAATTTGGGGATTGAGTCTAATGCTTCTTTTGACTTACGCGATCGCGCCATCAACGCCTCAACCTTCTCCACAATCCGCCTCTGCTCATTAAGCGGCGGAAGAGGAATTTGAATTTCTCTAATATGACTAAGATTAACTCTGGCGCGTGTAGTTCCCTTAGTCTGATTTTGTAACTGTTCAATGACATCTTGAGAATTTATCGAATAGGTTAAATATGTTGAGTTAACCTTATCTTCATCTACACGAACCCGAACAATATCAGCTACAATAATTCCTTTTTCGAGAAAATCAGGAATAATACAAGCCTTTCCTAAAGGTTCTCCTAGTTTAGTAATTGCTATATTTCCTTTTACAAAGCTGTGTCTTGCTAATGATTCGGCTTTCTCAGGACTAACAAACTTGATATTAGAGTTAATGAAGCGATTTCTATCAATATTCTGTAATCGAATGATAGGAATACCTGTATCTTGATATTCTGAAGCCTTTAGATTAGAGCCAAATGGTCCATCAACAATATCACTTTTGGGATCTATAACTAAATCCTCCATTTTTGTTAATTCCCACCCCATCGGTAAATCATCATTATCAGAAAGAATAGAAAAATCAGAACTCATAGACACCATAGGGCAAACACAAAAAACGCGATTCAGACTTAGATTTTCAACACAAACACAAGCCTCTAAAATATCATCATCTCACCGCCCCGCCAAACAAATAGCAAAACGCAAAAGATCATTTAAGAATTACTTGCTGCGGTCAAAAGCTCCACTAGATACCACTCAATTCCCCTTAAAAAGGGGGAAGAATTTAATTCTCCCCCCTTTTTAAGGGGGGCTGGGGGGGATCTAGACAATTCTTAAATAGTTTCGATCGCCCTAAATATCAGCAGCAATTAGCGATCGACCCCATGTACCTTCAACCAAGCCGTCAAATCTCTCCCTGACTTAAAATCAAAAATTGCCTTCAGTAATTCATCTAACTTATCCGATGACAAGCTATTAATTTTTGCTTCTGACGCAGGAGACACCCTTTTAAAACGATGTTTTAACTGTCGAATAAGTATATCTTGCCGACATACTCGAATATGATCTTGTTTAACTCGTTCAATAATTGACTCATATGCGCGAGATAACCGCATATCCGCTATAAGCCATGAAATCAAATTGTCTATTTTTTCTGGATCAGGCTGAGGGCTACTAAATTCGATTTTCATCCTGCACCTTCAACCAAGCCGTCAAATCCGCCACCGATTTAAAATCAAAAATCGCCACCAGTAAATCATCTAACTGACTGGCAGACAGATGGCTAATCTTTGCCTTTGACTCTGCCGAAACCCTCTTAAAGCGGCGCTTTAACACACACAAAACAGACTCTTGCTTACCTTGTAACTTGCCTTTTATCTCACCTCTCTTCTCACCTCTTTTCTCGCCTCTCTTCTCGCCTATTTTTTCACCTATTTTCTTACCTTCTAGCCTTGCCTCGCGGCTATAATCTGCTGCTAGCTCTTGAAATAGTCTTGATTGTTTTAGCTCATCAAAAGTCAACATAGTCTCTATTTCCTTTCGACTCAAATTGTTAAACTTATTTAACAACACATCTACAATTAATTCTACCGTTTTTTGACTAACAGTAGCTTCACGCTCTCGGTTACGCAACTCACGCACCAAATCACGCGCCATATCCAAAGTAACCGACTCATCGGCAATTATTAACTCGACGATACCCACCTCTAACGAATTGTCAGAGCGATCGCGCAACGTATCCAGATAAACACAGCGAATCCTTTGACTCACAAACAACTCATGAAATTGTCTAGGGATACCCTCATCCAAATTGCGATCGGCAAAAACTGCCACCGCCTTCCAATCCTGCAAGGGCTTATATTGACTGAGATATAGAAATATTTCGCCGACAAAGCTCCAATAAAAATCAGGATTTTTTTGAAACTGCACCTCCACAAAATAGATCGGCTTCTCCACATCCGCCGCCAAGAAAATGCCATCAAAACGAAAAGCCTTTTCCTTAACCTCCACAGACACAAAATCATAGCCCTCCGCATTTGACGCAGGCTCGTCAATTAGCTCAAACAAAAGCCCATGAAACGTCTGAAATAATTGATAAAAAAGTGTATCGGTTCGCATAGCGAGACATATTAACCCATATCTTGCCAAATCTCCTCATTAATACTCGCCAGCACCGCCAACAACTCACCATTAAAAGTCCTATTCAACCGCACAAAACCACCACATTCAGTCTTAAACGCCCCACGATCCAATGCCTCGCGATCGACGATCGTTTCTGCCTTTAACTGCTTGCCAATCTTCTCCAACAACTGACGCTGGGGCGCAGTCCATGCCCGACTACTCATAATTTTACGAACCGCCCGATCCACCCGATCGCCATAGGGAATCAACGCATCACCGATCGCTGCCTGACGGATAAAGCCAATAATTGAAGCCGCAATATCCTCATTCTTGCGATCGCGCCAAGCCCCTTGCAAATCGCTCTCTCGAAAACGATTCTCCTCCAATAACAACTGTAACTCCTTCAACTGAGCGCGAGTCAAATCCTTCGGACTCTGCACCGCCACCATCAACGCAGGAATCAAATTGAGATTGTCCGCCAGAAACTTCTGGAACATCTGCAAATACTCATCGGGACGAGTAGAATAAATGCTCCCATCTTCGGCAACACCATAGCCGCGCTGCACCGCAACTAAGCGATCGGGATGGTAAGAGATAAATACAGGAATCGTGCGATCGTCGGGCAAATCGATCACCGAGGCAAAATCGGGGCGATCGCGAAACCAGTTGGCTAATTGCGAAGGTTTGCTAGCGCGAAGGTCATCTAATAGATGCTCAAGAGACAAACCTGCGATCGCCTCCAATTGTTCACGTTTAGCCAGATTAGCGCGACGCATTTTACGCTGGATTCTCTCAAAGAGTTGCGGCAAAATCACCTGATGATGACGTGGATCGCTAGTGCGAGTAAGTTCCTGAACCAACTTCTCGCAACTGATTTTAGGAATTACTGCCACAGGCTTCATTTCCGTAAACTGCGACATTACCCCAAAGATATTCACTGCATCAAATACCCGAAAGCGATCTTTGCCAATCTCAGGACAAAGGCGCGTAGCCCGACCGAGCATCTGCTCAAACAAGATCCGCGAATTCACCCGCCGCAAAAACACAATATTGCAAATCGTAGGCACATCAATGCCTGTGGTCAGCAAATCCACTGTCACCGCAATTTTGGGCAACTGCTCATTTTTATATTTGAGAATCAACTCCAACGGGCGATCGGATGCTCCCGTAATCTTCTGCACCGCCTCATCTTCCACCTCTCCATACTTGGCAATCAGCGCCTCTTTCAGCAACTTCACCACCAAATCCGCATGATCATCCGTCGCACAGAAAATTAAGGTTTTCTCCGCCAACACAGGATCAATTTGTTCCGCTAGATACTCACAAACCACGCGATTAAAAGCAGGGGTAATTACCTTCTTATTGAAGTCCTTAATTTCCACCTTCACCTCATCCGCAGTTTTGCTCAGATCACGCTTGCCAGTGCGCGGATCGATCGCCTCGATCTCCGCACCCTTTTCCCAAACTATCCCCGACTGAGCAAGTTCCGTCTGGATTAAATGCGGTGATTCATAATCAATGAGAAACTTGTCAATTACCGCCTCTGCATAGGTATATTGAAAAATTGGCTCACCAAAAATCTCGGACGTATGCAGCGCAGGGGTCGCCGTAATCCCAATTCTCACCGCATCAAAATATTCCACCACCCTCCGATATTTAGAAACATAGTCCTCAAAATCACGAAACTCCAGCTCAATTGTGCTGAGTTCGCGATCGAGCAAATAGCCACGATGACATTCATCAATAAGCACGCAATCATAATCATCCACATTTGGACTGGGTGAACTATCGCTCGGATACATAATCCGTCGCACAAAACTCTGCACCGTCGCCACATGTACCTTCGTCTCGCGATCGCAAGTTACATCCTTTAGCTCTTTCATCTCATAAATATCCGTAAATGCTTGCAGAAGCTCCATTTTGGTTTCTTTAAACGCGGCGATCGCCTGATGCCCTAAAGAAGTGCGATCGACTAAAAATAAAATCCGCCGAAACCGCTTCGTTTTCAACAATCGATAGATCAGCGCAATACAGGTTTTTGTTTTGCCCGTCCCCGTTGCCATCGCCAGCAAAAGCGATCGCCGATCCTCCTGTAAAGCCGATTCAATAGCAGTGATTGCCTTAATTTGGTAGTGCCTCATCTCAAACCCATAGTTAAACTCCTCTTGGGCAAGTTGTTCATGGGCGTGATCGAAATCTTGATCCAATAAATCGATCAAGCCCTCTGGCGAATACCAACCTGCGATCGCCCGTCGCTGGTTCGTCGCCCGTCGCACATCCCGAAACCAAATCCCGCTTTTAGTATCCAATTGCGCTAGATAGGGGCGACCATTAGTCGCAAACACAAACGGCACTTGAAAAGGCTCCAGATCTCCCCAAGGCGCACCCTTAGCCAATTGCAAATTATCATTAGCCCGAATCGATCGCCCATAGCGATGCGCCTGATCGATCGCCCCCGACACATCCTTACTCTCCCGCTTTGCCTCAATAATCCCCACCAATTGCAAACCCACAAACAGCGCATAGTCCGCCGCCCCTGAGCGCGTCGGATATTCTGCGATCGCCAGATTTCTGCCTCGCGCAGGACGCACACCCTTCCCATAGGTCAACTCCTCCGAATCCACCTCCCAACCGACATCCCGCAGTTGTGTATCAATCAGTCGGCGCGTTTCTCGTTCATCCAGTTCCACCTTGGCAGCAGCAGCTTGCGATCGCGGGATGATCTTTTTAATATTCGCCTCACTGTTTTGGGCTTGCTGTGCCTGTATCTCCGCCAAGTGTTGCAAAGCAGTTTGCAATTCCTGCGCTATTTCCGCCGCCAACTGTTCAGCTTGGGTTCTGGCACTCCGCTCATCTAACAACGCTGATTCCAATTGTCGCGCCGTCACCTCTGGCGGAGTCGGCTCACAATATTCAGGCGCAACAAAGTCTCTTGCTTTCCCCCAAGTGCGATGAAACCAAATCCCTAACTGATGCGCGTATTTGAGAATGCTCAACGCCGTTCGGCGATCGCCCACACTATCATGTACCGCCCGATTTCCCGTTTTGCGAAGTTCATGAAACAGGCGATCGATCTGTCCATGAATAATGCCGCGATCGCGCAGTCGATTCAATAACTGCACCTGCGATTCTTCTGTATCCTCGTAAAGCCCCACCCGCGCCGCAACTAACTTTGCCAAAAATTCGCCATACACCCGTAACCGAAATAAGCAAGCCACAGGATCATTATGATAAGACCGCTCGGCAAGCGTCCCCAATCTCACCAGTTCGACATCATGCTCTCTCAAAAACGCAAAATTTGACGATGCTTTCATGGCATAGCTAAAATATATTACCTAAAATTATAGCGAAGTTTGAATATTAAAAAAGGGCTTGGAGACCAAGCCCCTACGTATTGAAATTTGTAGGGGCTTGGTCTCCAAGCCCTCTTGATAAAATAAATCAAATATTCAAGACCTCTAAATCCCAGATACAACAATACGTAGGGGCTTGGTTTCCAACCCCTCTTGATACTAATAAAAAATGAAATACAATCCAGACATACATTACAGAAGATCAATTCGTTTGCAAGGTTACAACTACAACCAAGCTGGTGCTTATTTCATTACAATCTGTACACAAAATCGAGAATGCCTTTTTGGAGATATTCAAGATGGTAATCATCTTCTCAATGAATTTAGCAAGATTGTCATAGATGTTTGGCAAAATATCCCTATTCACTTCCAAAATATTGGGATAGATGCTTACGTCGTTATGCCTAATCATTTTCATGGCATCATTATTATTGAAAAAAGTACAGAAGCATCCACCGCAAAAAAGCGAACATGGAATGAACCAAAATCAATGTTAGCTAAGGTTATCGCATACTTTAAATACACAACTACAAAATCTATAAATACAGCTAGACAAACTGCGGGTGTAAGAGTTTGGCAACGAAATTACTATGAACATATTATTCGCAGCGAAAATTCTTTGAATCGGTTGCGAGAATATATAGCTAACAATCCTCAGCAATGGGAAATCGATCAACTACATCCACGAAACCCATCTAAATGGTAAATATTGAAAGAGGGTTTGGAGACCAAACCCCTACAATGATCGTGTTATGGGTTAAATTGTTCAAATCTATGACAAGCCCACATCTGTAACAAAGCTCAATGACCGTAACCTCTGATATCGTCCAAAAACTCTGGAACCTTTGCAATATCTTGCGTGATGATGGCATCACCTATTTGCAATATTTAACAGAACTAACCTATCTCCTGTTTCTCAAAATGGCGCAGGAAACCGATACAGAGATAGGCTTACCAGAGGGCTATCGGTGGCAAGATTTATCATCAAAAGATGGGATCGAGCTAAAAAACTTCTACAAGTCCATGCTAGATCATTTGGGTTCGAGCGCCTCTTCACCACAAGTACAAGCAATCTTTGTCAATGCTCAAACCTCTCTCAAGGAGCCGCGCATAATTAAGAAACTAGTTCAGAGTATTGATGAACTCGACTGGTTTTCCGATCATCGCGATGACTTTGGCGACCTCTACGAAGGACTACTGCAAAAGAACTCTGAAGAAAAGAAATCAGGAGCAGGTCAATACTTCACCCCTCGACCGCTCATTGATAGCATGGTCACGCTACTCAAACCCCAAGCAGGAGAACTCATCCAAGATCCCGCCGCAGGGACAGGTGGATTCTTAATTGCCAGTCACGCCTACATCAAGCAACAACTAGGCGGCGATATATTCACACTCTCCGAAGTCGAACAAGAATTTCAACGCAAACACGCTTTCTATGGCATCGAACTCGTTCAAGATGCCCACCGCCTATTGTTAATGAATTTACTACTTCACGGCATTGAAAGCGATGTCAAACTTGGAGATTCCCTCTCATCAGAAGGTCAAAATCTCGCCAAAGCCGACATCATTCTCAGCAATCCCCCGTTCGGTACTAAAAAAGGCGGCGGAATGCCCACCCGTGATGACTTCACCTTTGCCACATCCAATAAGCAGTTAGCCTTTCTCCAACATATCTATCGCAATCTCAAGCCCAAAGGACGCGCCGCGATTGTCCTTCCTGACAACGTTCTCTTTGAAGATGGTCAGGGCAAATCCATTCGCGCTGATCTAATGGACAAATGCAATTTGCATACAATCTTGCGACTACCCACAGGCATCTTCTATGCCCAAGGCGTAAAGACGAACGTGTTATTTTTCCAACGGGGCACAACTGAGAAAAATAATACTCAAGAAATTTGGTTCTACGATATGCGAACCAATATGCCCAACTTCGGTAAGCGGATTCCCCTAACTCGCGATCGCTTTGCGGATTTCGAGTTAGCCTATGGTGAAGATCCCAATGGGAAAAGCGATCGCAAGGAACAGGAAAGATTTCGATGCTTTAGCCGAGAAGAAATTGCTAAACGTGGCGAAAATCTCGATATCTCATGGTTACGCGATGACAGCCTCCAGTCCAGTGAAGACCTCCCCGAACCCGATGCGATCGCTGCCGACATTCTCGACAAATTACGCACTGCGATCGCCGAAATGGAAGCCCTAAGCGATTTACTGAACTAACGTGAGTTCGATGCACATTTGTCGAACTCACGTTGCAATCTAGGTAATGGTATTCGTAAAATCGGCATCCGCTAACACTGCCTCACTAAAATTCACGCCCCGCAAATTTGCCCCCGTAAAATTTACACCACCCAAATTCGCGGCGGTGAAATTAGCACCTTTGAGATTTGCTCCACTGAGATCCGCGCCCATTAATAATGCTTCTGTAAAATTTGCCTTTTGCAAACAAGCCTCACTAACGATCGCCCCCGCTAAATTTGCGCCGACAAACTTGGTCTCGATCGCTGACAACTCACATAAGTCCGCCAGCATTAATTTGGCATTGGTAAAGTCCGCACCACTCAAATTTGCGCCATTGAGTTTCGCGCTTACCAAATTCATCAGCCTAAAGTTGCGTTTACCCACGGAATATAGATACAAAACCTCTTGACTGCGATTACTAAAGAGATTGCCGAAGTTGGGGCGATCGCTTTGATCGGCTGATTCTTCCAGAGCCATCGCATCGGTAGCTTCACTGATTAGGTTGAGCAGAGGATTTTGGGTTAGCTCCGCACTACTAAAATCATGATCGGGAAGTGACTCCACAATGCGATCGAGCCGTTGAGCAACATTTTGGCGCTGGGTCATCAGTTCTTGGATTTGCAGATCGAGTTTGCGGAGATGTTGCTGCACCATTTGTTTAAAAGTGGCGTAGGGGATAGTTTGGGCGGCTTGTAAATCCAATAACTGTTTGATTTCCTCAAGGGATAACCCAAAGGCTTTGGCACTTTGAATAAATAACAGCCGCTCTAGGGCATCGGTGGCATAGAGCCGATAACCCTGTGGCGATCGCAGGGGCGCAAGCAGTAAACCTAAACGTTCGTAATAGCGAATCGTTGGGGACGGAATCTCGACTAAGCGGCTTAGTTCGCCGATCAGCCAACCACGGGCGCTATTTTGAACGGGTTCGCTGGATTCCATAGAACGATTGATAAGTTTTTTTAATAGGTTATTTGATTTTAGGGATCTTGACCTTGCAGCTAACTGCAAGCTCTAACGTAAGTGTTATGGGATGGGAAAGCGCCAAAAGCAATAGAAAGCAGCCCAAGGGAATCGACTAAAGACGTAAGCAATAAATTAAGGATAGATAACCATGTCACTACAAGCAACATCACAGGGAACATTCACGGTTGGGGCAACAGGCAAACTAAGTTTTGATTTTCTATTTGATGGTGGTCAATTTCAAGGCGAACTTGCCATATTCAGCTTGAAGGGAATGGAAAGTCTAGAAGTCGGTTCCGATGCATTTAATCAAGAAGCGGCTCGTCGCGCCCTGACCAATTCCACCCAAGGTCGCATTCTGGTTGCTGATAGTTCTGAAGGTGCAAAGTTTAGCGCTGAACTAGATTGGGAACCAAATTATAATAGCGGCGATTACAAAGGAATTAGAAATTTCTCCATGCAAGCAGGCGATCAGGTAGCCTTCATGTTGATTTCTAATGGAACTGTTAGCCAAACCTTTAATACTTTAGCTAGTGGATTAGATCTAGGACTAAGACAACCCTTATTCTCGATTAGCGCCGCTAACCCCGATCTTAGCAATCAGTTTTCTCAAGTTACTGATGTTGCGGGTAAAGGTAATCTCTTCGCGATGGAAGATGTCCGTCTCAAGGGTGGCTCTGACTATGACTATAACGATGTGGTATTCCAATTAACAGGAGCCGAAGGTAATGATATTCCTGCCCTTGAGGATGTTGGTGCATCCACTAAGGATTGGACAGAAACAGCGATCGGCAAACAAATCATTGATTATGCCAGCCGTCCTACCTTTGATTCTGGAGTGTTTCGTGTAGATGCATCGGGTCAAGTCGGTGTGGACTATCTCTATGATGGTGGTTGGTATCAAGGAGAAATGGCAATCTTTAGCCTTAAGGGAATGGAAGGATTAAAGGTTAACTCTAATGAGTTTGTGCAAGAAGCAACCCGCCGCGCCCTGAGTGGCTCTACTCAAGGACATATCGTGATTAAAGATCGCACAGAAGGCGCAAAATATACGGCTAAATTTGCATGGGAAGATGGATTTAATAGCGGAGCTTATCTAGGTGTCAAAACCTATGCCATGAATGCGGGTGAAGACTTTGCGGTGATGCTGATTCAAAATAGCACCGTCCAAGAACTTGCCAATGATGTCACCAAAATGTGGTCTGGCAATCGCTTACCAATTTTCTCAATTCCCCAAGCTAATATCGGCGCACCTAGCAGCGTTCGCCAAATCGTTGATGTCACGGGCAAGGGTGACACCTTTGGCATGGAAGATGTGCGGACTGACTGGGGAAATGCTTCCGATCGCGATTACAACGATATGGTTTTTCGCTTCACAGGTGCAAAGGGTGTCGCCCCTTTGATGGATACCCATGTGAATCGCGATCGCGATTGGCGCGATTCTTCCGTAGGTCGAGAATTGATACAGTATGCCACCCGTCCTGACTATAGCGGCGGCATTTTTGACACAGGCGAATCTGGTAAAGTTCGCATTGACTATCTCTATGATGGTGGTTGGTATGAAAGCGAATTAGCAATTTTCAGTCTGGATGGCATGGAAAATTTCAAAGCGGGATCGACAGAATTCATTCAAGAAGCATCCCGCCGCGCTCTCAGTGATTCCAATCTTGGCTATGTCGTCACCAAGGATCGCACCGATGCAGCGAAGTTCTCCGACAAGGTGGCATGGGAAGCGGACTTTAATTCTGGTGTATACAAAGGCGCTCAAACCTTCAATATGGCTCCGCGTGGACATTTTGCCTTCATGTTGGTACAAAACAATACCGTCGCGGCGATCGCTAACGATATCAGCATCATCAAGCAAACTGGCAACCTGCCCATCTTCTCAATTCCTGAAGCGAATCCCTTCGGCACAGCGATCGGGCAAATGGTCAATGTCGATGGCAAAAACACCTATGCCTTTGAAGATAATCGGGTGGACTTGCCCAATCTTTCCGATCGCGACTATAACGACATCGTGATTCAAGTCAAGGGCGCGACCAGTGATGTACCTCTGATGAATAGCTTGGTCAATCCCGAACGCGACTGGCGCAGTTCTACCACTGGACAACAGCTACTCAACTATGCCAATCGTTCTGAATATGACAAAGGCGTAATTTCCTCAGGGCAATCTGGCAGCCTCGAAGTGGAATTCCTTTACGATGGAGGTGCATATAGAGGCGATGTTGGTATTTTTAGTCTCGATGGCATGGAGATCTATGCTGCGGGATCGGCGGCTTTTATTGCGGAAGCAGCTCGTCGTGCAGCCAGTAACTCGACCCAAGGTCATGTATTAATCAGTGATACTACCGATGCTGCTAAGTTTACTGGTGGTTTAGATTGGGAATCTAACTTTAACTCTGGTACATTCCAAGGAACCAGAAGCCTCAATCTTAATCCCAACAGTGCCTATGGGGTCATCCAAGTTCCCAATGGTCGAATTAGCGAAGTTGTTGCTAATCCTGCGATCGACGGCACTAAACGTCCTCTGTTCTCCATGCTCGACAACAATCCTAGCCGCAGTTTCCAAATGGGTAAAATTGATGTGGGTAATGGCTCCTATGTCATCGCCCTCGAAGATCAACGCCTTGATGGAGCCAGCGATCGCGACTACAACGATATTATCTTCCGTGTTAAGGGTGATATTTCCATCAGTGCCGATACCTTGGATCGGGTGATGGCATCGAGTAAAGATTGGCGATCGACCGATATGGGTAAAGCCCTGATCGACTATGCCAGCAATCCCACTGCCGCTACCACTAGCCGATCAATTTTTGGTTTTAGCTGGAGCGACACATTGATCGGAACTGATGCAAGTGAATTTATTTCTGGCGGTGCAGGTAATGACATCCTAATTGGTGGCAAGGGCAATGATATTCTGGTCGGCGGATCAGGTAACGATACTTTCCAGTTTAATCATATCAATGAGGCTGGTGACACAATTCTCGACTTTGGTGCAGGTGACATGATCAACCTGCGAGGTGTATTTAGCTCCATTAATTACACAGGCACTAATGCGATCGCTGATGGCATTCTCCAATTCCAACAACTCGGAGCCAATACCGTTATTCAAGTTGTTTCCGATGGTTTAGGCAATACTAATAATTTTATAGATTTAGTGACCGTTAACAATACTGGTATTGCTTCTGTTCGCAACAGCCTAATCTTTTAATCGTTGACTCAAAGATAAGTGGCGGCGCGAAGCGCCGCCACTTATCTTTGGATATCTTACGTGAAAGTTGCCAAGACCCTCACCCCTAGACCCTCTCCCAAAAGCTACCGTGTACACACAAGTCTCTCTGTCTACGTTTGAGGGTTTAGATCCCCCCAACCCCCCTTAGAAAAGCTACCGTGTACACACAAGTCATAAAACCTAATCAAGTCAACAATTAATCGCCCCCTAGCCCCCAATTCTGGGGGAACAAGAAATTAAAACTGATGTTACGTAGAACTTAGATGGTAGACCACTTGCTGCTAGCGAAGCAGGGCAAGCACGGGGGCATTGCCCCTACCTCAAAATTTAGAGGTTACTGTAGGGGCTGTGCCCCCGTGCCAGCCCTAGACCTTTGCTATGTCAGGAATTCCTTCCACGTAACATCAGTTAAAAGTCTTTCAAAGTCCCCCAGAATTGGGGGATTTAGGGGGCTTAGATCAGTCGAAACGTAGGCAGTTAGACTTGTGTGTACACGGTAGCCTTTTTAAGGGGGGCTAGGGGGATCTAAACCCTCAAACGTAGACAGAGAGACTTGTGTGTACACGGCAGCTTAGGAAAGGGGGGAGAATTTTCTTCTTCCCCCTTTTCTAAGGGGGATTGAGGGGGATCATTAGTAACTCACGCTATAACTGATGACTTGTGTGTACACGGTAGCTTGATGGGAGAGGGGGCTGGGGGGTGAGGGTTTCATGTAACATCAGTTCTTAGTATGATCAAAATAACAGCCAAGAATATTTTCAAGTAGCAATTCTCATTATAAAAATCGGTTTTTTGAAAGCCCGCCAACGGCAGGCTTTCAAAAAACCGATTTTAGTGTTTTCAGCCCCGAAGGCGCTGAAAACACTAAAATCGGTTTCATAACGAGGATTTCTGATTTTCAAGTACTCAAAGCGCAAAAACGGATTTACGATCGCTACTATGCCAAATACCACATCAAATATCAGAATTGTGTTAGTCGAGACGGCGGGGGCGCGAAACCTTGGCTCAGTGGCAAGGGTGATGAAAAATTTTGGGCTAGCAGAATTGTGGTTAGTAAATCCGCAATGCGATCGCCTTAGTGATGAAGCGAGGCATATGGCAGTCCATGCATCGGAAATTTTAGAAAATGCAAGGATTGTGGATAATCTCCCAGATGCATTAGTGGGCTGTCATCGGGCGATCGCCACCGCAGGACGTATTGATCAGGGCGAGATGAAAGTTACTGATCCCCAAAAAGGTTTGAGTTGGTTAATGCAAGCGGAAATCAGTGCGATCGTTTTTGGCGCAGAGGATCGGGGTTTAAGTAATGCTGAGATTCAACATTGTCAGCAAGTGATCCGAATTCCCGTCAATCCAGACTATCCCTCGCTTAATTTGGCGCAATCGGTGGGTATTTGCTGCTATCAATTGCAACTATTGAAAGCAAATTTTATGGAAAATTCTCAATGTCACGAAAATTTGACTAGCCAAATCGCGCAAGATTTGATAGAGTCAGCACCCATAGACCTTGCTACCCGTGCAGACCTAGAAGCTTGCTACCAGCAACTTGAAGCAGTATTACTGAAGATCGGCTATGTTTATCCGCATACCGCCGCTCATCGGTTGCGAAAGTTTCGGCATATCTTCGATCGCGCAAATCTGAGTCCGTCGGAAGTTGCCATGCTGCGGGGAATTTTGCGTCAAGTTAATTGGGCCACGGCTCATCTTGATTCATAACTACTCGCGTATGATACCAATTACCGAAAGTGTTGCCACACTTTCGATAATTAAAAACCAAACCCAGTAAGGGTTTTAAAATCACAAAATGGCTATGCCATTTTGTGATTTGGTATAACGCGAGTAGTTAATCGGTTAGTAGAGACATTTTTGTATCGGAGTTATAAATAGCAGTGGAACCCAGAAACTTTTCATCGCCTGACGCTACCGAAAAAAGTCGAGAAGCGCGTTTAAATAAGTTGCGCGAGCGTCGCGCCAAGGCTGTGACAAGCAATAGTGACTCTGTTCTCCGCCCAATTAGTTCTGAAGTTCCACCTCGTCTAGGGCGATCTCCAGACTCAAATCGTTCCCCAGAACCGATCCTCGGCAATCGATTTAGCAATCGAGCAGATCGCCGTTCTGAAGGACGAATACTGGAGAATAAGTTAAGACCATTACCCAATCGGCAAGGTTTTGTCGAGGCACGTATTGATCAACGCTCTGAGAATAGATCTGACAATAGAACTGAGCTAAGACCACGTAAAAAAACTAATGGGAGCAATCGGACAATCCCGATCAAGTCGTCTATTAAGTCTTTGGGTTGGCATGTACTACGGTTAGCGATCGCAGGCATTGGGCTAAGTGTAATTGCTGGTACGGCCATCTCTTTCTGGCAAAGTCAGCAATCTATTGGTGCTAAAACTAATGCTACAGAATTAGTCGCGAAGGAAGATGCTAGTACACAAGATATTGCTCCCCTCGAACTCAAAACTGAGGTAACTCCTTTACTGAGCAAGGTCAAGGAATTGGCGGCTAAAGAAAAAGATCTCGTCATGCAAATGATGGTGGTTGATCTTGATTCTGGAGCCTATGTGCAAGTTGGTGCAAATCAGCCCATCGCGGCGGCTAGTACGATTAAAACCCCAATTTTGGTTGCTTTTTTTCAGGATGTGGATGCAGGCAAAATAAAGCTTGATGAGCAGCTAGAGATGACTGCGGATGTCAAGGTGGGCGAAGCGGGTGATTTTCAGCTTTTACCAACGGGTACAAAAATTTCGGCGTTGGAAACAGCAACCCAAATGATTGTGATCAGTGATAATACAGCCACTAACATGATCATTAAGCGTCTTGGTGGGCTTGCAGCACTGAATCAACGCTTCAAATCTTGGGGGTTAAATAATATGGTCATCAAGAATCAACTGCCCGATCTTGAAGGTACGAATACAATTAGTACCCAAGATATGGTGACGTTATTTGCGATGATTGATAAGGGTAAATTGATCGAGCCACGTAGTCGCGATCGCTTTATGGATATCATGAGCCGTCCAGTGACCAAAACGCTTTTGCCTAAAGGGCTTGGTGAAGAGGCTAGAATTATCCATAAAACAGGTGATATCGGTCTAGCGGTTGGTGATGCTGGGATCGTTGATATGCCTAATGGCAAACGCTATGCGATCGCGGTAATGGTTAAGCGTCCTGATAATGATCAACGCGCCAATGAGTTAATCCGCCAAATCTCGCGAACAACTTACGACTATTTTCTCAATGGTGGTAGTTTACCTGCTAGCAATTCTAGCCCTGTTAATCCCACTGCCCCAGCTTCTCAAGAGTCCATTGATTCCACAAATTCTCCAACTCTAAATAATGGTGGTAGCGGGACTAGCATTATTGAAAACATTACTTTGCCATTGCCCAATGCAACTCCGAATATGTCTCCATCAACAAGCCCAAACACATCACCAAATTTCATCAATCCACCCGAAGTAACTCGTCAAAATCCATAAACAAAAAAGCCACGCAAAGCGTGGCTTTTTTTGTTTATGGGATTTTTTAAAAGTGTTGCAAAGCAACGCTTTTAAAAAATCCTTGATTTTATTGAGGGCGCAAAGCGCCCTCAATAAAATTATGAGTGATCCCTTGGTTGAGAGATATCGGCGGCTTTTGGCTCAGAGAAACGTGACGTGCGATCGCTACTAATACTGTTGTGGGGTAAAGGCTGGTCAGCGATCGCCGCTTCGATATTTGCTGCCATAATTTCGCGAGGGACTACTCCTGTCGTATCACCGATCGCCTGATTAGCACGATCTAAAAAAATAAACCGAGGAATCCCATCAACCCGATATTTAGTCACCTCTGGCAACCACTTAGTATTGTCTACATTTAGCATCACAAAATTCATGCGATCGCTATATTCCTTTTCCAGTGATAAATTATCTGCCGCCATCGACTGACAACTGGTACACCAATCTGCATAAAACTCAATTGTGGTTGGTTTTCCATTGGCTAAAGCCTCATCAATGGGCAGTGCTGCCGCCGCAACTGCATCTAGCGATGTGCTACTTTGTTGCGCCTGAAACCCGAAAAATAGGGCTGTAGTCAATAGGATGGCAGCGATCGCCACTAATAAATTTCGCAATTGATTAGAAGTGGCTGGCGGCGGACTAGTTGAATGCTCTGAATTCATGACAATAACTTACGAAAATAACTATTCCCATTATGCCGAGCAAGGTTTGCCCTATGCTAAAGAAATTCTAAATGAGTTATGAGAGGCTTATCTACGGGTAAGCCTCTCATAACTTAACGTCAGTTCGACAAAAGCGAAAAATGGTAAGAATCGCTAAGCGATTCTTACCATTTTTCGCCATTTGCGGCGTGCGAAGCACGCCGCAAATGGCTATATCGAACTCACGTTAATTTAAAACTGAAATTACGCAACCAATCATGAGTAATTCCGAAAGTTCCTTTGATGCATCCCCATATGATCTTACCCAAGCTAAATTAACCCTTAGTGAAAAAATTGCCTATGGTGCAGGTGATCTTGGCACTTCGATCACCACCAATTTGCTCTCATTTTTTCTATTATTCTTTTTTACCAATGTCGCAGGACTCGATCCCGCCCTTGCTGGAGTGGTTTTATTAATTGGCAAAATCTTTGATGCCATCAATGACCCGATTGTTGGTGTACTTAGCGATCGCACCAAATCCAAAATGGGCAGGCGACTACCTTGGATGCTCTATGCAGCGATTCCTTTTGGGCTGTCTTTTTTCGCGCAATGGCTAGTGCCTAGCACCGATAAGATGGTTCTTTTCTGGTATTACGTGATTGTGGGCATTGTGTTTAATCTCTTTTTCACAGCCGTTAATCTTCCCTATACCGCGCTCACGCCCGAAATTACCCAAGATTACAACGAACGTACTAGCCTTAATACCTTCCGTTTTACCTTCTCCATCGGTGGCAGTATTGTCTCGTTATTTATCGCCCAATTAATTTTTGCCTTCTTTAAAGATCCTGCACGGCAGACGGATAGCTGTAATACAGGTGGAATGCAATATATTGTGCTGGGTGCAGTCTGTGCAATTATTTCCAGTTTCTCGATTTATTGGTGTGTCTGGGGAATTAAAAGAAGAGCGATCGCCAGCGATCGGCATCGACTTCATAATGAATCGATTGATGCGAATACGGAAGAAATGAGTTTTGTAGAGCAACTAAAAATTGTGTTTAGAAACCGTCCATTTCTTTATGTGATTGGGATCTATTTCAGTTCATGGTTAGCACTACAAATTACCGCATCGATTATTCCGTACTTTGTCGTGAATCGGATGCAAATGCAAGAGAGTGATTTCATTCTCGTAACGATCGCAGTTCAAGGTACAGCCCTAGTCATGTTGTCAGTATGGAGTGCGGTTAGTAAGAGGTTTGGTAAAAAAGAAGCCTATTTTATGGGTGGAGGGATTTGGATCATTGCTCAAGCGGGGCTATTCTTTTTAGAACCAGGACAGACCTTACAACTCTATATTCTGGCGATTATGGCAGGTTGTGGGGTTTCCACCGCCTACCTGATTCCTTGGTCAATGATTCCTGATGTCACGGATCTTGATGAGCTAGAGACAGGTCAACGCCGCGAAGGAATTTTCTATGCCTTCATGGTGCTATTACAAAAGTTTGGGCTAGCGGCTGGTTTGTTTCTGCTTGGTCTGGGTTTGTCATGGGCAAAATTTCAAGAGAGTGTGCCTTGTCAGCCATTACCAACTCAGCCTGATTCGGCAGTATTTGCAATTCGCTTAGCGATCGGTCCTTTGCCGACGATCGCTCTTGTGATTGGTTTAGGTTTGGCATATTTTTATCCGATTACTCGCGAGGTGCATACAGAGATTTTGATGCGCCTATCAGAAAGAAGAAGAGAACAAAGCGAGTAAACAAAAAGCACCCGATGGGTGCTTTTTGTTTGAGCAATAGAAATTTATCTAATACCAATTCCCGAAAGTGTGGCTACACTTTTGGGAATTAAAAACCAAACCCAGTAGGGGTTTTCAAATCACAAAATGGCTACGCCATTTTGTGATTTGGTATAACAAATAGTGTGAGGCGGCGCGAAGCGCCGCCTCACACTAAGCTATAAAAGCTTAAAAAAGCGTCCCTAGGGACGCTTTTTTTATTAAGAAGTAGCTAGCGTGCGACGCTTGGTGACCATACGGAAAGCTTCGATGATATCGCCCTCTTTCCATGTCGAGAACTTCGCAAGGGAGATACCGCACTCAAATCCAGAGGCAACCTCCTTCGCGTCATCCTTAACCCGTCGCAGCGAGTCAAGCACGGCTGAATGTACAACCTCATTGCCACGTTTGACACGGACATTACAGTTGCGGATCAGCTTGCCATTCTGGACATAGCAACCAGCCACAGCCCCCTTACCAATCGTAAAGATGGCGCGGACTTCAGCTTGACCAAGGTATTCCTCGACCATTTCAGGATCGAGTAAACCTTCCATTGCGTCTTGGATATCTTCCAAGAGCTTATAGATAACGTTGTAATCACGGAAGTCAACACCAAGGTCATCCGCAGCCTGTCTTGCACCAGGAGCCATTGTGGTATTGAAACCAAGTACAACCGCCGAGCTAGCCGCCGCTAAACTGATATCGTTTTCGGTGATTTCCCCAGGAGCCGACAGGAGTATACGAAGTTGGACTTCGCGCTGAGGTAGTTGAGCCAAAGAACCAAGAATGGCTTCGAGGGAGCCTTGAACATCCGCTTTGAGGATAATATTGAGTTCCTTGAGATCGCCTTCTTTGACTTTTTCGGACAAAGTACCAAGGGTGACCCGACGTGAAGCCATGGCTTGTACCAAGCGGGCTTGACGTTGATCCATGGTGCGTTGATCGGCGATCGCACGGGCTTGTTTTTCATCAAGGTAGACTTCAAACTCATCACCCGCCGCAGGGACATCGCCCAAACCAAGGACTTCCACCGCAAAGGATGGCGAAGCTTTATCGACACGTACACCGCGATCGTCCACCATGGCACGTACCTTACCAAAGGCAGCACCAGCCACGAAGATATCACCAACGCGCAATGTACCGTTTTGAACTAGCAATGTTGCTACGGGACCCTTCGCCTTGTCGAGGTGAGCTTCAATGACTGTACCCTTAGCAGTACGGTTGGGGTTCGCCTGTAAATCTTCAACTTCAGCAACCAGCAAGATCATTTCCAGCAAGGTATCAAGGTTCTCGCGACGGATCGCGCTTACAGGAACCATGATTGTGTCGCCACCCCATTCTTCGGCAACGAGAGCATATTCAGTTAACTCTTGGCGAATGCGATCGGGTTGAGCTTCAACCTTGTCAACTTTGTTAATGGCAACAACGATTGGTACTTTAGCAGCACGGGCATGGCTGATCGCTTCAATGGTTTGAGGTTGTACACCATCATCGGCAGCAACAACCAGTACGGCAATGTCTGTAACCTTTGTACCACGCGCACGCATGGCGGTAAAGGCTTCGTGTCCAGGAGTATCAAGGAAGACGATTTGCTGTTTCTGACCATTATGCTCAACATCGACGTGATATGCACCAATATGTTGAGTAATACCACCTGCTTCTCCTTGAGCGACTTTACTCTTCCGAATTGCATCAAGTAGGGTTGTTTTACCATGGTCAACATGTCCCATGATCGTAACTACGGGAGGACGACGCTGCAGTTTATCGAGGTCGCCAACATCGATCATTTCGGTCTTGAGCGCTAGCTCGACGACTTCAGGATCGTGGACTTCATATCCCAGTTCCGCTGCCACCATTTTGGCAGTACCGACATCAAGGGTTTGGTTAATATTCGCCATGATCCCCTTCATAAACAGGGTGCGAATCACTTCTGTCTCAGAAAGTACTAGGCGCTTGGCTAGTACAGCGACGGTCATACCCTCTTCAATTTCCACCGAAGTAGGCTTTTCAGGAATAATTTCGACTTGTTGATGACGGCGATCGCGACTTGGTGCAGATCTTTTACCCTTTTGTGTGGGCTTGATGTCAGCCGCCATGGTTGGCTTTGATGGCACTGCTACGGCTTTAGGGCGAGCCGCAGGACGAGCTAGAGACAAACTGATCTGAGCAAGCTCAGCAGCAGCTTCCAGATCGGCGGCATCATCGTCATCATCTGCAAAATCACGCAGATAGCGCTTGGGCTTATTCAGGCGATTCTTTTCTTTAAGCTCTAATAAATCCTTTTCTTCTTCTTCCTTAGACTTACCCTTGCGCTTACTTGCTTTGTTTGGCAGAGTGGGTTTTTCCAAAAGTTCAGGTAATGCAGGATTAAATCCGCCCGCAGCATCAGGTTTCTTGCCAGTTTTGTCAGCAATTACTGGCTTCTCAGGCGCACGCATTAAGGTGGGCATCGGAGGACGCAAGTTGTGGGGAGGCTCGGTCGGAGCGGTGATCCCCCTTTCAATGAGTACTGAGTCCTTGACCAATTTTGGTCCACGACCTTGAGGTCTACCGTTAGCAGGAGCCACAGGTTGTTCAGCAGGCTTGTTCAGTTTTGGCTTTTCAGGCTTGTTTACCCTAACTGTTTCTGGATTGATTTCTTGTTTGACCTGCTCAGACCTGTCTTGTTCCGACTTACTTTGATTAGCTTTTGCTGAAATCCTTGACTCATCTGAAGGTCTGGCGGCTGGAGGTTTGGGAGCAATAACTGCTTTAGGTGTAGCAGACACAGGAGGTTTAGGACGCTCTGGCGCTACAGGCTTATTTAACTTGACTTGAGGGGGTGACACACTTACCAAAGCTTGTTTGGGCGCAAGAGGACGTTCAGCTTTTTCGGCTGGTGGTCGTTCAGATCTTGGATTTTCTTTGCGGGGGGGCTCTTTGGGTGCTTGTTTGGATGGGTTGTTTACCCTTGCGGCGATCGCTGGCTCCTCAACTGTGATTTTCGCAGGACTCGATACAGCAGCCTTTTCTGGTGATTTGGGGGCAGTTGGCGGCGCAATTAATTCTGTCTTTGGTTCTGATGGCGATGTTGGCTGAGAGTCTTTGATCGCTTGGGGATTTACTGGTGAGGTCAATTCTGTTTCTGATGTTAATTCAATTTTGGGCGCAGGTGTGGATTCGGACAGATTGCCTTCTGGGACAGAAGGACGACTAGGAGGCTTAACTAATGAAGAAGCAGAGGGCATGGGCAAGGGAGGGTTGATAACAGCAGTTTTAGCAGGAGGTTCTGAGCTAGGCTCAGCGATCGCATTAGATGAGTTAAGAGGCGGATGCAGAGGAGGTGTAGCTCCTACATTACCAGAGACGGGCGGAGTATTGAGACGGATTGTGGGCTTGGTAACAGCAAGAATTTGTTGCTTGGCAATACGAGCATCGGATTCTTTGGTCTTTGCCACAGCAATTGCTTTCTTTTCAGAAGTTTTGGGATCAGTCGTTTTGGGATAATGTTGAGGGGCTTTGATACGTACCAATTCCGCCTCTGATTCTGTAATTGTACTACTATGACTTTTGACAACTATATTTAATTTCTCACACACCGCGATGACATCTTTGGTGTCGAGATCTAGCTCTCGCGAGAGTTCATATAGTCGAACTCGATTGCTTATACTCATTGCTCACTCTGCCCTGCGTAACTGTTGTACACGATGAAATTGAATTTACATAGAAGTTGCTTCCTGTCTTTTGCTAGGTTGAATTACATTGGCTGAATTACATTGACCATAGTTAATCTTAGAAGCGCCTAGCTATTCCTGATGAACAGGCTAGCGAGTATGTTTCAATTTTTAGATGAAACTACTATAGCTATTATTACTCATACAATCTAGTAATATGAGAAGTCAGAATAATTTGGCTCACAAATCCTTGGCAAAATCTCACTCAGTTTACTAGCTCTTGTACATTACCCCTAAACACAGTTTTTGAGAAGAGATTTTTTGTGTATGCATTGCCTTGAGTTAATTTCAGTTAAATATATTGAGAAAGCCATGCCTTGTAGGAATTCCTCAATATATTTAACTGAAATTAACCGACTAAGTAAGGTTTTTAAAGCTCTGTAAATTTATTATCGTTTTTACAGTTGTTTACATTAGTTTACTTTAATGTAGGATCGGATTGTCTCGCAGTGTTCTGCCCCCCATTGTTTTGATATCTATGACCAACGTACCCGTCTCTCGTATTCGTAACTTTTCGATTATTGCCCATATTGATCATGGCAAGTCTACACTTGCCGATCGCTTGTTGCAATTTACAGGCACGGTAGCGGATCGAGATATGAAAGCGCAATTTCTAGACAATATGGATCTGGAACGCGAGCGGGGGATCACCATTAAGCTGCAAGCAGCGCGGATGAATTATCAGGCTCTCAATGGTGATGAATATACGATTAACTTGATCGATACTCCCGGACATGTGGACTTTTCCTATGAGGTATCGCGTAGTTTGGCAGCTTGTGAAGGGGCTTTGTTGGTAGTTGATGCGTCGCAGGGGGTGGAAGCTCAGACTCTGGCTAATGTGTATTTAGCCTTAGCCAACGATTTAGAAATTGTGCCTGTATTAAACAAGATCGATTTGCCAGGGGCTGATCCCGATCGCATTGCCCATGAAATTGAAGAATTAATTGGCTTAGATTGTGAGGACGCAATTCATGCCTCGGCAAAACAGGGGATTGGGATTCGCGAGATCCTTGAGGCGATCGTTTTAAGAGTACCCGCACCCAAGGATACGGTCGATCAGCCTTTACGAGCTTTGATCTTTGACAGTTATTACGATGCCTATCGTGGCGTAATTGTTTATTTTCGGGTAATGGATGGCACGGTCAAAAAAGGCGATCGCGTCAAATTTATGGCTTCAGGTCAGGAATATGTGATTGACGAGCTTGGCGTACTTGCCCCAGGACAGATCCAAGTTGATGAATTACATGCTGGTGAAGTGGGCTATCTGGCGGCGGCGATCAAGATGGTTGCCCATGCGCGGGTGGGTGACACGATTACTTCAGCGATCGACTCAGCGCCTGAACCATTTCCGGGGTACGAAGAAGCTAAGCCGATGGTTTTCTGCGGTATGTTTCCCACCGATGCCGATCAGTTCGAGGAATTGCGTGAAGCTTTAACGAAGCTCAAGCTCAACGATGCGTCTTTAAACTATGAGCCAGAAACCTCGAACGCAATGGGCTTCGGGTTTCGATGCGGATTTTTGGGAATGCTGCATATGGAGATCGTGCAGGAACGTCTTGAGCGTGAATACAATCTCGATTTGATTGTGACTGCGCCATCGGTAATTTATCGGGTGACGACTAATAACGATGAGATCTTAATGATTGATAATCCGAGTGAGTTACCGCCACCCAATTCAAGGAAACAGATCGAGGAGCCATATGTGAAGTTGGAGATCATGACTCCGCAAATTTACATTGGTACATTGATGGAGTTGTGCGTCGCTAGACGCGGCGTATTTGTGGATACGAAGTACATCACAACGGAACGAGCTACTTTAATCTATGAGTTACCATTAGCCGAAATGGTGACCGATTTCTTTGATCAGATGAAGTCACGCACCAAGGGGTATGCCAGTATGGAATATCAAATTATTGGTTATCGTCCTAATGATTTGGTGCTAGTGGATATTCTCGTCAACGAAGAACCTGTTGATGCCTTGGCTTGCATTGTCCACCGCGACAAGTCCTATAACGTCGGTCGGGCGCTAGTATCTAAGCTCAGAGAATTAATTCCTAAGCAACAGTTCCAAATTCCCATCCAAGCGGCGATCGGTTCCAAGATTCTTGCCCGTGAGAATATTTCGGCTTTACGCAAGAATGTTCTGAGTAAGTGTTACGGCGGCGATATTTCTCGGAAGAAGAAACTTTTAGAGAAGCAGAAAAAGGGTAAAAAACGGATGAAGTCGATTGGTACGGTGGAAGTGCCGCAAGCCGCATTTATGGCGATCTTGCAATTGAACGGTGATTAACTGATGTTACGTGGAATGAATATTTCCCTCACCCCCCAGCCCCCTCTCCCAGAGAGGAGAGGGGGAGCAAAATCCAGAAAAGTCTTGTTCCCCTCGCCCTTTGGGAGAGGGGCTAGGGGTGAGGGTCTTAGAAACTTCCACGTAACACCAGTGATTAACAAAAAAAAGGAGCGCGATGCGCTCCTTTTTTTGTTTTTTATACGAAGATTAGCGATCGCTCGGCGGCGATGACTTCACCAATGCGATTAGTGACAAAGCCTTGGGACTGGAAATAGGCGATCGCCTCATCAGCTTTGGTGGGATCAACCACTACCGCCATACCAATACCCATATTAAAAGTATTGAACATGTCTACTTCGGGAACTTCACCCTGAGACTGGAGCCATTGGAACAGAGCAGGAATTTGCCAACTATCACGGAAAATCTGCACGGCTTGACCTTCACCGAGACAACGGGGCAAGTTTTCGGGTAAGCCGCCACCTGTGATATGTGCGAGTCCGTGAATACCAAAATTTGCCTTGAGGGCTGCTAAAACAGGCTTGACATAGATTTGCGTGGGTGTGAGAAATACTTCAGCTAAGGTCAAATCCTGAGTGTCGATGGAAATTTCTAATTTATCGTCCCAGTTATATCCCTTGGTTTCGATGATTTTGCGGACAAGGCTATAGCCATTGCTATGAATACCTGAACTCGCAAGCCCTATGACCACATCGCCAATCTTTACTTGTGTGCCGTTGAGCATTTCTGACTTTTCGGCGATCGCTACACAAAAACCCGCCGCATCATATTCGCCCACACCATAAAACCCCGGCATCTCCGCCGTTTCGCCGCCAAGCAAGGCACAACCTGCCATTTGACAACCATCAGCAATGCCCTTAACTACTTCAGCAAGTTGATCGGGTTCCAGCTTGCCTGTAGCTAAATAATCTAAGAAAAATAATGGCTCTGCACCAGAGGTAAGCACATCATTTACGCACATTGCTACAAGATCAATGCCGATGGTGTCGTGTTTATTAGCAGCTTGAGCAATTTTGAGCTTTGTGCCAACGCCGTCTGTACCTGAAACAAGAACGGGTTGTCGATAACCTGTGGGCAGTTCAAAACATCCACCAAAACCACCTAGATCTCCCAGTACACCTAGACGATGGGTTCTCGCAACAGAATCGCGAATTTTTTCCACGAAAGTGCGACCTGCTTCGATGTCTACACCCGCTTGACGATAATCCAAAACCTCTAACTCCCAATACTTTTTTTAATTTGAAACTTTGGCTCCAACGCAGTGTTAGACACCTTGTACCCAATCTAGTGACAACCTTTTATGCGATCGCACACAGTCTCGCAGATAAAGATTTATGAGGCTCTGATAAGGAATTCCCACTTCTTCAGATAGATTCTTGAAATAATCTACCACTTCCTCTTCAAGGCGAATCGTCATTTGCTTCTTTAACTTCTTAAAGTATGGATTTTGAACTGAGTCAGAAAAATCGTATTCATCTTTCATAAGGAAAACCTACGATATTGTTGAACCTCTTGCTTAGTTGCCTTACGGGCTGAAATAATCCTGATAATGTCATTTTCTTCTCTATAAACATGACACACAACTATGAGGCGAAGCGAACTGCTAATACCTAAGATAATGTATCGTTCTTCGTTTAAAGAGTGGTCTGAGTCGTAGCGTAGACGCGCATTTTCGTCATAAAACACGGTTTGCGCTTCTTCAAACGAAATTCCATGCTTCCGTTTATTGACATTAGCTTTTTGATCATCCCATTTGATCATCCCAGTCGAATGCTAACTCGCTCATGTTTACATTGTAACTACAAAGTAGTTTATAAGCAAATGCTAAGTACAGGACAAAAATTTAATGGAGTTGAAGAAAGCCTCGGAATTGAGATGGATGTCAAAGATGATATGACGCAGAAAATCAAAACCAAGACGAAAAATGCTTTTAGGTAAGCGACCGTGCTTT